>JAPYWZ010000087.1 GCA_028276105.1 Microgenomates group bacterium
ATTTTTCCCAAAGTATTTTTAACTCTGCCTCATATAACACAAAACCATTAAGACGTTGACTATCCCAATACTTTGAGATGTCTTTTATCTTAAAGTAAATGGCGTTTTTTAAAGCTGGTTCTGTTGGGAATGAGTTTTTGGTTTTGACTACTTTTCTAAACTCTTTGTTTAGTCTCTCAAGAAAGTTGGTTGAATAGATATGGGGGCGTAAATACTCTGGGAATTCAAGAAAAGTCATAAGAGTTTCTATTTTATCAATCCAACGGTTGAAAAGTTTTGGATAAAGTTTTTCCCATTTGTTTTTGACCATTAATAGTCTTTCTTTAGCCTGATGGAGTGATTTTGATTTGTAAATTGATTTTAAATCTCCGGCTATTGCCTGTTTATGAACTGCTCTCACATATGAGAGGGTATTTCTTATCTGATGAACAACACAAAGTTAGGTAAGAGTTTTGGGGAAAACTTGTTTTACCGCCTCTTCTAATCCTAAAAGACCATCAAAAACAAAAAGCAAAACTTCTTCCACCCCTCTTTCTTTTAAATCCAAAAGAATTTCCTTCCAAAAAGTTGATGATTCCTCCCCAGCAACATACATTCCCAAAATGTCCCGATAACCTTGATCATCAATTGAAGCAACCAAATATACCGCATCCGATGATACCTTCTCGCGTCTTACCTTAACAAACAAGGCATCAATAAAGATAACGGTATATCTTTTTTTTAATCTTCTTTTTTCCCAAGCAATTCTTTATTCTTCCACTTCTTTGGTAATTTCTGATACTTGTTGGGGAGAAAGTTTTTTCCCGTATAATTTTTCAATCACGTCAACAATATCACGAGAAGACATTCCTTTAGCATAAAGCTCAAGAATTAATTTATCTACTGGTTTGGTTGAGTGTTCGTAGGCATCAATAAATTCTGAGGCAAACTCTCCCAGTCTATCTCGTGGAACAGCCAAGGAGGTAATATTACCCAAAGTAGTTAGAAGATCTCTTTTGTAATAACCGTTTCTTGAGTTTTGAGTTTGTTTGTTTAGATAATCGTATTTTTCATAACCCAAAAATGCATTTCTTTCTCCTTCCATTAAAGCTTCCATCATTAGTTTAAACATTTTTTTAATAGCTTCGTCTTTGTCATTATTGTCATTGTTTATTTGATATCCCATATTATTAAGAGGTGAATTTATAACGGTTAATAAAATTAATAAAGGTTTACACAATTAATTTTACGGTACCCCTATTTCCATTTATCTCTATTTATCTCTATAAATCTCTACTTATCTCCATTTATCTCTCTTTCATATTCGCATAATTCGCATCATTCGCATATTTATTCGTATCATTCGTATCATTAACGTTTAACGTTTAATGTTGAATGTTTCATTTTTTGGAGTTTTATTCAAAAAGAAGCTCGATTTTTTCACCAACTTTGGGATTTAAAAATTCATCTTTTCCGGTAGTTGGTTTTTCCTCATCAAAATGACGCCAAATCGAAATTTCCAAATATGGATTGTCTTTTCTTCCCGATGATCCTGGATAAATTACCAATTCTCCCACTTCCCCTCCAAATAAATTATCAACATATCGTGCTTTTTTTACCACTTTCCCAATTTTTATCTTTATATAATCTCCATATTCTACTTTTCCTTTTAAGTCCTCTTGAGTAATTGTTGTTTTAATATTACCAAAATTATCAATATGACCGATGTAAAAACCCTTCAAATTGGGGATAACATCAACTGAAACTTCTTCTAAATCTAACTCATCTTCCATTGCCTCAATCAAATGAGCACAGACTCGCGAATACAAATCACGTGAGCGAAACTGACTACCTTTATCAAAATCTTTGTATTCAAAAACTTCATCAATTCTTTCTTTTACCATTGAAAAATCATAACCAGCATTGGGACCACAAAGATAAAGACCCGACTTTAGCCGAATCACTAAAAACTTTGCTCCTTGGGCTTTTTCTACTTTAGTTTTCGATTGAAGACGAGGATCAGTATTTTGAAAAATCACCGTTTCCAAAGGCCAACCAAACCTTTCTTCAACTTCAACAAGTTGATTGATTAAAAAAGAAGTATGGATGGTTGAGGGAGTGGAGGAGACAAAAGTAATTTGGGCATTTTTTGACTCACTCAAAAATCCCAAAACCGCCGAAGAAAACTCCGCACAAGTTAAACTATCATCCACCCAATCAGAAACAACAATTAGTTTTTTCATTAAATTTTTAATAATTTTTAAATCAATTTTAATATTTTACCAAAAAAAGTTAAAATCACTAAAATTGAAATCACAATCGCTGACCCACGCACTAAAAATCTATAAAATCCCGAAATCACATATTTACCCATGATCTCTTTATCTTCAGAAAACTTAACTAAAAAATAAAAAATAACTGGTAACATCGCCCCATTTAAAAAGTCAACATATAAAGTCAGCTTAAAAAGAGAAGTTTGAGGAAAAAGGGCAAGAAAAAGTCCCATTAAAATTTGAATAATAAAAAAACCATAAAAAAGTTTGCCTTTGGAAAAAGAAGCATCTAAACTACCTTCATAACCAAAAATTTCCGAAAAAACATAAGCGGTGGCAAGAGGAACAATCGTTAATCCCAAAATTGAGGCGGCAAAAAGACCGATGGCAAAAAACAAAAACGCTGCTTCTCCAGCAAACGGTTTTATCGCCAAAGCCGCGGTGTATCCATCGGTGACCTTTATTCCATGAACAAAAAGTGTGTAAGTAACTGCCACCGCCATCATCCAGGAAAAAAATTTAGTTAAAAATGCGCCAATAAAAATCTCTAATCTCTCATATTTTAAATGGCGAACATCTAATTTTTTATCAATAATGTAACTGTGAACAAAAAACTGACCCCAAGCAGTAATTGTTGTTCCCAAAACCGCAATTTTTGAAAACCAAAAAGTTAGATCAAAAATATTAATCTTTGTTGGCCAAATAAAACTTTCTCTTACTGCTTCAGCCCAGTTAGGTTTGGCTAAAATGGCTGAAAAAATATAAGAAAGGTAAAATATAATCATTATTAAAAAAACCCGTTGGAGTTTTTTATAGTCAAAAAAAATTACAAAAAAAATCAAAAGCAAACAAGTTAAAATCAAAAACAATCGCCAATTAACATTAAAAACCTGAAACGCGGCCTTTAAACCAGAAATATTTTGAAGAACCACTCCTTGGTTGGTAATAAAATACCAAACAAAGATTAAAAGGGAAACGGAAACACCATATCTTTCTCTAATCAAATCACCCAACCCTTTTTTGTTACCATGGCAATTCGGGCACCAATCTCTTGGGTTACCGCCAAAATTAGAGTTTCGGGAATCACCAAAAACTGTGAGGCCATCCCATACATTGATGCCGCCACCGTATATGTTGCCACCCCACCAGCATCATTATCAGCAACCGCCATCACCATCCCCGGTACTAAAACCGAAAGAAAAATCAACAATCGCCATTTTAATTTATCTAAAAATTTTCTCATAGAGCTTTTCTG
>JAPYWZ010000067.1 GCA_028276105.1 Microgenomates group bacterium
TCAAAAAACGGTGAAAATTGACCTTCAAAAAGAGCTTCATATTTCTCCCCAAAATATCTTTTCTTATCTTAAAAAATTTATTGGGGAAAAGATAAAAAAAGGTGATATTTTAGCCTCAAAAAAAGGATTTTTCTCAAGTAAAAAAATAAAAAGTCAGTGGGATGGGGTTTTGAAAGAAATCGATCATCAAAAAGGACTTTTAATCATTGAAACCGAAGAAAATGACGATAAAAAAAGCGTCTTTTTTTCGCCTGTTTTTGGGCAGGTAGAGAAAATTGAAAAAGAGGGAATAAAGATAAAAATTGAAGAAAAGGAAGAAATTGAAGTAAAAGAAGAAACAAAAGAGATCTTTGGGGCAAAAATTTTTATTTTCGAAAACGAAAACGAAGTTAATTCTCAGAACGTAGAAGAAAGACTAATCATTGCTGAAGAAATAAACTCTATTTTCCAAACAAAACTTGAAGCTTTGGGGGTTAAAGGATTTTTAACAATAAAAAAACTGCCTAAAGAAACCACTTTACCCACTTTTCAATTTAAAAATTTAGATGACATTAAAAAAATTAAAAAAAATTGGTCTTGCTTTATCGATAAAAATTCCACTAAAATGATTTTTTATGAGTAATCAACTACCAAACAAATTTTCTTTAACCAAAAAAATTACCGATCTTCTTTTTATTCTTTCTTTTTTTATCCTTATTTTTGGCACTGGCTATAAACTAGGCGAATATCATGCCAACCAAAAAAAGATAGAACGACCAACCTACAACATTATAAACATCGAAAACAAAGCCGCAGAAAAAAACTTAGATTTTTCTTTGTTTTGGGACACTTGGGAAAAAGTGGAGCAAAAGTTTATCGACAAAAAAAAGCTTGATCCAAAAAAAATGTTTTATGGCGCCATCAAAGGGATGGTTTCCTCGCTTGATGACCCTTACACCTTTTTTTTAACTCCTGAAGAAAACAAACAAAGCAAAGATGATCTTCAAGGAAAATTTGAAGGAATTGGCGCCCAGCTTGGGATGAAAGATAATCGAGTGATTGTCGTTGCTCCTTTAAAAAACTCACCCGCCGAAAAAGCGGGAGTTAAAGCCGGTGATTTTATCAACAAAGTTGATGGCCAACCAACTAAAGGCTGGAGTCTTACTTACGCCGTCTCAAAAATCCGCGGCCCAAAAGGAACCAAGGTAAAACTCACCTTAGAAAGAGAAGGAAAAGAGATTGAAGTGGAAATCACCCGCGCCCAAATCAACGTGCCCTCAATTGAACTTTCTTACGAAAAAAACATTGCCATTTTAAAAGTCAATCAATTTGGCGAAAACACCATCGATGAATGGGACAAAGCCGTTTTTGAGATCAAAGAAAAATGGATGAAAAAAGAAGTTAAGGGAATGGTTTTGGATCTTCGTGACAATCCAGGTGGCTATCTTGAAGGAGCCGTCTATCTTGCTTCTGAATTTCTGCCAATGGGAAAAATCGTGGTTCGCCAGGAATCAAAAACAATTACCAATAAAGAATATAAAGTGATTCGTCAAGGTGAACTTTTGGATATTCCTTTAGTGGTTTTGGTCAATAAAGGCTCGGCCTCTGCCTCAGAAATTTTAGCGGGTGCCCTACGCGATCATAAAAGAGCAAAACTTATTGGTGAAAAAACCTTTGGTAAAGGCTCAGTTCAAGAAGCTTTAGATCTAAAAGAAGGCGCCGGTCTTCATGTAACGGTGGCCAAATGGATTTTGCCTAATGGCGATTGGATCAATAGTAAAGGAATTGACCCAGAAATCAAAGTAGAAAATCAGGTAAAAGAAGGTAACACGCCTACTCGAAGCGATGATAAACAACTTGATAAAGCCCTTGAAATTTTGTTAAAATAAATTTTATGAAACGCTTAATTACTCTTTTGGCTTTTTTAATCTTTCTTTTGGCTATTGGTCAAAAAACTAAACTGTTAACTCTTCCCAATTTTTCTCAATTTTTACCAAAAAAAGAAATTAGTTTTCCCAACCTTCCAAAAACCAATGAAAAGCAGGTGGTGGTCTTTGAAGAGTCGGTTATCACCTCAGTGGTTGAAAAAAGTTTGCCGGCCGTTGTCACCGTTGGCATTAAAAAAACCACCGTTTCTGGGGGTTTCTTTGAATTTGATCCATTTAATCCTTTTTCTCCTTTTAGGCGCATTCCCGGACAAAAGAAAAAAATTGAACAAAATATCGGCAGCGGCTTTATTGTTGATTCGGGGGGATTAATTATTACCAACAAACACGTTGTTTCTGATACCGATGCTTCCTATCAGGTTTTAACTTATGACAATAAAAAATATGATGTTGTAAAAATTTACCGTGATCCTTTAAACGATTTGGCTATTTTAAAAATCAATGCCTCCGGTCTTAAAACTTTAACTTTGGGTGATTCTAACAATCTAAAATTAGGACAACTGGTAATTGCCATTGGTACCCCCTTGGGTGAGTTTAGAAACACAGTCACCTCAGGGATTATCTCCGGTTTGGGTCGAGGGATAACCGCTGGTTCTCCTTTTGAAGGATATGTAGAAAAACTTGACAATGTCATTCAAACCGATGCAGCGATTAATCCTGGCAATTCTGGTGGGCCTCTTTTAAATAGTCGGGGCGAAGTCATTGGCGTCAATACCGCTATTGCCCAAGAAGGCCAAAATATTGGTTTTGCCATCCCTTCCAATGTGGTAAAATCTCTTTTGGAAAAGTTTCAAAAACAAGGCGGTCGTTTTGAAAGACCGTTTTTGGGTGTTCGCTATCA
Organism: Microgenomates group bacterium; assembly: GCA_028276105.1. GTDB lineage: Bacteria > Patescibacteriota > Microgenomatia > UBA1406 > GWC2-37-13 > RSWP21. The sequence continues at coordinate 2,767 of JAPYWZ010000067.1, forward strand.
AATGATTGATCGGCAAACCGCTTTATTAAATGATGTGGTTGAGGGAGCGTATGTGGTTGAGGTGGTGGAAAACTCGCCGGCGGAAAAAGCCGGGATTGAAGTTGAGGATATTATTATTGAGTTTGCCGGAAAAAAAGTTAAAGGTGAAAAAGAAAATTCTTTGGCCAATTTAATTTTGGAAAAAAAAGTAGGGGAAACGGTTACCTTAAAAATCTGGCGAAATGGTGAGATAAAAACTTTGATGGTGACTTTAGGTAGTGCGGAATAAAAATCTACATTCGATAAAAATAGGTAGGAAATGGTTTCTCATCAATCTTTTTAAAAAGCTTTTTCTCCCAACCTAAAATCGCAAATCCATGGGAGACAACGATAGCTTTTTTCGGCAATTCTTTTTCTAACTTTTTTTGCAATTTTTTGATAATCTCAGGCAAAAGAAAAAGATAAACATAGTCAACATTTTTATAAGAAAGATCTAAAATATTTTTTCTTTCAATAACAATGTTTTTTAAACCTTCTTTTTTTGCCAAAAACCTAGCCCAAAAACAAAGAAGGGGATTGACATCAAAACCAAAACCCAAAACCCCAAAGTCTTTAGCCGCTTTTCTTACCATTCTCCCATCACCACAGCCAAGCTCAAAAAAAACTTTTCCTTTTTTGGGTTGAAGCTCTTTTAAAATTAAATTTACCTGTTTTTCTTTGGTTGGCACATAGGGAGAACCCATCAAAGAAGAGTAAAAAAGAGAAATCAAATAAAAAGACAAAAAAAATAAAAAGATTAAAATGAAAAAAACTAAAGAAAGATATAAAAAGTAAAAAATCATTATATAATTATAATACCAAAGCGCCCATAGCTCAATTGGACAGAGCGAATGGCTTCGGACCATTAGGTTGGGGGTTCGAGTCCCTCTGGGCGCAGGGTCCGTAGCTCAACTGGTAGAGCAGCGCCCTCTTAAGGCGTCGGTTGGGAGTTCGAGTCTCCCCGGACTCACATCACCACCAAACACCAAACATCTAACCTCTAACACCAAACACTAAATATATATATCAAAAATCATATATCAAATATCAAAATGACAAATCAAAAAGCAAAAAGAGCTATATATTTATTTACTTTGCTTATTTTTTATTTTTAATATGTCATTTTGCATTTTGATATTTGATATTTGATATATTAACAACGTTTATACAATGTTTACCAAGTCAGACTTGGTTTACACTACTTTTTACACTAATTTTCACTCTCCCAATCTCCATTTATCTCTACTTATCTCTATTTATCTCTATTTATCTCTATCTATCTCTATCTTACTGTTTCCCTGTCGCTGGCTTTACTTCTGCTTGTTGTCTTTGAGCCACTTTTTTGGGTGAAAAAATACTTCTTCTTATTTTTCCTTTTGG
>JAPYWZ010000068.1 GCA_028276105.1 Microgenomates group bacterium
CAAAAATTAAATCATCCTTTAATTGTTGGAGCAGGAATAAAAAGTGGGGAAGATGTGAGAAATGCTTTAATTTGTGGCGCCAAAGGAGTCTTAATTGCCAGTCATTTTGTTAAAGCAAAATCGCCAGAAAAAATAATAGAAGAACTTATTTCTTCTTTTCCCGCCTCAACATAATCGCCAAACACCAAACACCTAACTTCTAACACCTCGGAGGTGTTGTAGATTCGTCACCTCGGGAAAATACCCACAAAACACCTTAAAAAGTGTAACGTGAAACATTAAACATTAAACGTTAAGCTTTCAACGTTAAATGTTTAAAATTCTATTTTTTATGCGATAGCAGTTAAAATAGAATTTATTTTTCTAACAATCTAAATAAAAACAAAAATTCTGTTTTTGATGCAACCACATCCAAGAGAGAATAAAATAGAAATAAATATAGATTGGTTAAGATAAGAAAAGATTGAGAGTTTTACCTTTTTGTTGCGGTCGCATTAAATTGGTAAAGTTTTGGGTGATTTTTTTAAGAAAGAGAGATTAAATAAAATAAATAAAAAAGTTGACAAAATTAATAAACGATCGCATACTTAATTTGTCAACTAATAAATTAATGTTTTTTTTAATTTCCTCATTTCTTAATCTCCCAATCTCTATTTATCTCTATTTATCTCAATAAATCTCTACTTATCTCCATTTATCTCTCTTTCATATTCGCATAATTCGCGTCATTTGCATCTTCATTTGTATCATTCGTATTGTATTTTAACTTTTTCAACCGGAGAAAAATCTTCATAAAATTGGGAAATGGCGGAAAAATATTTTTCCTTATGATAAATAAAAACCTTATCAAAACCATGATTTTTAAAGTCATAAGGGCCAACCGGGGAGGTTAAAATTATTGTTTGAGGCTTTTTTGTTTTTAAAAAATAAAAGGCAGCGCAGACAGTTGCGCCTGTTGCTATTCCATCATCAACTAAAATCACGGTTTTATGTTTTAAAGTTTCAAAAATTTTTTCGTTGATGTTAAATTTTTGACAGTAAGAAAAAAACTTTTGTTTCGCTTTTTCTAATTGTTTGTTGATTTCTTCTTTTGGAAAAAAGTAAAGATTTAAAATCTCTTTTTCCCAATAAATTTGAGAGAAACAAAAAGCACCAATTGCTAATTCTTGATTTTGCGGTGAGGCAATTTTGGTAGCAGGAAGCGGTAAATTTTTTGTTTTGAATTTTTCAGCAATTGGTACACCAACAATTACCCCACCTCGCAGCAAAGAAACAACAATGATTTCTTTTTTATCTTTTATTTTTTTAAAAAAATCGTCTTGAGCAAGAAAGTTTGCCAGTTTTTTTCCAGCATCAATCCGGTCTTTAAAAATTATCATCAACTAATATTTTATCAACAAACACCAAACATTAAACTTTAATTTTTTTTAAATTTGGTATAAAAACATAAAAAAATAAAAAAAAGTAATATATAATTAAACCATATGAAAAAAATCTTTATTGAAGAAACGCCAAGAATGGTAGGACAAGTGGTTGAACTTTATGGCTGGGTTTCATCAAAAAGAGAACACAAAAAAGTGGTTTTTATTGATTTACGAGATCGAAGCGGTATAGTGCAAATAGTTGGTGGTGAGGAGTTTAAAAATTTATCCACCGAAGATGTTGTTTATATCAAAGGTTTAGTTAAAGAAAGACCAAAAAACTTGGTTAATCCAAAAATTAAAACTGGTTCAATCGAGATTGAAGCTCAAGAGATTAAAATCTTAAGCAAAGCCAAGCCTATTCCCATTCCAGTTGATGATGATGGCTATCAGATTGATGAGGATATTCGTTTAAAATACCGCTATTTAGACCTGCGCCGAGAAAGACTAAAAACCAATCTTCTTCTTCGTTACCAATTTATCAAAGAAATTCGCCATTTTATGGATGAGAAGGGATTTTTGGAAATTGAAACCCCAATTTTAACCAAAGCTACCCCTGAGGGTGCCCGTGATTTTATCGTTCCCTCGCGTCTTCAGAAAGGAAAGTTTTACGCTCTTCCTCAATCACCTCAGCAGTATAAGCAGCTTTTGATGGTTGCTGGTTTTGAAAAATACTTTCAAATTGCTCGTTGCTTTCGCGATGAAGATCCAAGAGCCGATCGCGCTTATGGCGAGTTTACCCAACTTGATATTGAAAAATCATTTACTACCCAAGAAGAAATTCAAAGTTTAATTGAAGAACTTTTGGTAAAAGTGATTAAAATCGTTTTTCCCAAAAAGCAAATTTTAAAAATTCCTTTTCCAAAAATTCCTTATTACGAGGCGATTTTAAAATATAAATCTGATCGACCAGATATTAGAGAAAAAAAAGATGAAAATATTTTAGCTTTTTGCTGGGTGGTTGACTTTCCTGCTTTTGAGTGGAAGGAACAAGAAAAAAGATGGGATGCCACCCATCATCCATTTACCGCACCAAAAAAAGAAGATTTACCTTTTTTAGAAAAAGGTGAGTATGAAAAGGTCAGAGCCGATCAGTATGATTTGGTTTTGAATGGTTTTGAGGTTGGCGGCGGCTCAATTCGAATTACTGATCCCAATCTTCAAACAAAGATTTTTGAAATTATGGGTCACACTAAAAAACAAGTCGAAGAAAAATTTGGTCATCTTTTGGAAGCTTTTTCCTATGGAGTGCCGCCGCATGGGGGGATAGCTTTGGGATTAGATCGGCTTTTACAGGTAATTTTAAATGAAAAATCCGTTCGCGAGGTGATTGCTTTTCCGGCTTCTTCAGGTGGAAGAACAGCGGTTATGGATGCCCCATCCTCAGTTGACGAGGAACAGCTAAATGAGCTTGGGATTGAGATAAAAAAAAGTTAAACGTTAAAATTATAAATGAAGCAAAAAAAATTTTTTCTTATTTTTACTTTTTACACCTTTCTTTTTCTTTTTTATCCGGGTGATTCCTTTTACTTTCATATTTTTTCTTATCATCGAGAAATTTTTGCTAAGAAAGAAGGAAAAAAGATTTTCTATAAGGTTAGTCCTGTTCCTTTTCGAAAAACAGAAGTTTTTCCTTTTTTGACGGCTCAAGGAGTTTATGTTTTAGATCTTCCTTCATTTACACCCATTTTGGAAAAAAACGCCAAAGAGAGGTTTTTGCCGGCCTCAACTGCCAAGATAATTACCGCCTTGGTTGCTTATGATGTTTATAAACCTCAAGCGGTGATTGAGGTAAAGAAAGTCGTACCAGATGGGCAAACAATGGGATTGGTTTTGGGAGAGAAAATTACGGTAGAAAATCTTTTGTATGGAATATTGGTTCATTCGGCCAATGATGCCGCCTATGTTTTGGCAGAAAATTTTGGTTATCAAAAATTTTTGGATTTAATGAACAAAAAAGCCAAAGATTTAAAAATGGAAAATAGTCATTTTGTTGACCCCGCTGGTTTAAGTGAAGAGAAAAACCAGTACACCACCCCTTTTGATTTAGCTTTGGCCGCAAGAGCCATTTTAAAAAATCCTTATCTTTCAAAAATGGTTTCTTTAAAAGAAATTGTGGTCTCAGACATTGATTTTTTGTATTTTCATCGCTTAGTCAATGTAAACAGACTTTTAGGTGAAGTCCCGGGGGTTGGGGGAGTAAAAACTGGTTATACTGAGGAAGCAGGTCAAAATTTGGTTTCTTTTTATAAAAAAAACAATCATCAGTTTATCATTGTTGTTCTAAAGAGCGAGGATCGATTTTTGGATACCAAAAATATTATTGACTGGCTTTCTTGGAATGTGGATTATTTTTCACTTTAAGATAGTCTTTTAAAGCTTCTTTAATATCGGGGAAGGCCAATTTTTCCCAAGGGATTTTGTTTTTGGGAAAAAATTTAATCGATAAAACATCATCAGCCGCTTTTAGTTTTTTTATCTTTTTATTACTAATTTTTTCAAAAAAAACAAGACAAAGCGGTTGATAGTTTATCCCTTTGTATGGATAAAAACCAATGTAAGTGCCCAAAAACTTTGGTTTTTTTATATCAACCCCAAGCTCTTCTTTAACTTCGCGGACAATGGCGTTTTCTGCCTTTTCCCAAAAATCAATAAAACCACCCGGCAAATCCCAAAACCCCTTTTTTGGCAAAAACTTTCTTTTTCCAA
>JAPYWZ010000069.1 GCA_028276105.1 Microgenomates group bacterium
TTAAAACCCCAGGAACAAAGTCACACTCAAGGCTTCTTAAAAGACTTAATATTCCGCCTGGTCAGCATGGGATTAAAGGCCGAAAAAAAGTTTCTGAGCGAGCGTTGCAACTTCGAGAAAAGCAAAAATTAAGATTTATGTTTGGTATTTCTGAAAGCCAGCTTAAAAAATACTTTAAAAAAGCCTCACAAAAAAAAGGTAATACCGCCTTGTTTCTTTGTCAGTTTTTGGAAAGAAGATTGGATAATATCGTTTATCGGTTAGGATTTGCTCCAACAAGAGCCTCGGCGCGTCAACTTATTTCCCACAAACACATTAAAGTCAACGATAAAGTTTTAAACATTCCATCGTATTTGGTCAAAGTTAATGATATAATTACCTTTGCTGATGATAAAATGACTCAAGTACCGGAGATAAAACAAAGCTTAGAAAACAAAGATTTAACTATTCCTTCTTGGTTGAAGCGGGAGGGAATAGTAGGGAAAGTTATTGATCAGCCTTCGAGTGAATTAATTGAAAAACAGGTCCATTTAAGATTAGTAATTGAATACTATTCTCGTTAAAAATTTTTATTTTTTTAAAAAAAGATATGCTTAGTCCTAATTACTCAACCGAAAAAGTGGAAGAAAACGCCACTTATGGAAAATTTATCATAAGCCCCCTTCCTAAAAGTTTTGGTCATACCTTTGGTTTTGCCTTAAGGCGAACTCTTCTTTCCTCACTTGAAGGGGCGGCCATTACTCAGGTAAAAATTGAAGGCGTGCCTCATCTTTTTACGCCAATTTCCGGTGTTAAAGAAAGCGCTTTAGAGCTTATTTTAAATTTAAAAACAGTCAAATTTGAATTACCGGTTAATGGCCAAGCCAGAGTTTATTTAGAAAAAAAAGGACCAGGAAAAATTTATAGCAAAGATTTAGAAGGCGAGGTAAAACCCATTGATGAGAATATTTATCTTTCTGAGATTACCGCCGAAAAAGGCAAACTTTCTTTAGAAGCAATTGTGGAAAGGGGAGTTGGTTTTTTACCAGCTGAGCAACAGGAGAAAAAAGAGTTTGGCTTTATTCCCATTGATGCCACTTTTTCCCCAATTGTTAAGGTTAATTATAAAGTTGAGGAGGCAAGAGTCGGTACTAAAACCAATTTTGAGCGGTTGATTTTGGAGGTTTGGACCAATGGCGGAATTACTCCAAACGATGCCTTAAAACAAGCGGCCAAGATTCTTACAACTTACTTTGATTATCTTTTATCAGGAAAAGACGCTCCAAAACCAAAAGTTGATCTTATTACGCAACAAGCTCAAGAAAAGGAAAATAGTCGTTTTGCAGAGATTATTATCGATGAGTTAAATTTACCCTCAAGGGTGATTAATGCGTTACTTCGAGAAAAAATAGAAACGGTGGCTGATTTGATGAAGGTGGGTAAATCAAAGTTGACAGCAATGAAAGGTCTGGGTAAAAAGTCAATTGAATTAATCGAAGAAGAACTTAAGAAGTTAGGAGTTTCTTTAAAAGAAGAATAATTTTTGTTTTTAATTTTTATGCGTCATCGGGTAAAAAAAATAAAATTTAAAGGTGGTTACGATGCCACCCGGGCGTTGGTAAAAAAATTAGCCTACAATTTTTTAACGCGCGGAAAAATAAAAACTACTTTAAAAAAAGCCAAAGTTCTTAAATCAACGATTGAGAAGTTGGTGGAAAAGATGAAGGAGGAAAATGAAAAAAATAAAGTGTTTTTTCTTTCCTATTTTGGTCAAAAAAGAAAGCTTTTGCCGCTTTTTTTCAAAGTAATTGGACCGGTGTTTAAGGAAGTAAAAGGAGGGTATGTGCGCATTGTCAAACTTGGTCAAAGAGATTCTGATGGGGCAAGTCAAGCTTTGGTTGAGTGGACAAAACCGGTAGTTTATGAAAACTTTGAAAATAAAAAAAAGAAAAAAAATAAAACAAAAGAGGTTAAGGAAAAAGTTAAAAAAGAAAAATAAATTATGGTAAATTTAACCACCTCAACTAAACCGGTATCAGAGAAAGAAATAAAAAGAGACTGGTTGGAGATTGATGTTTCTGATAAAGTATTGGGAAGAGTGGCGCCCAAGATTGCTTATTTTCTTCAAGGAAAGCATAAAGTCAATTATGTTTCCTATTTAGATATGGGGGATTATGTGGTGGTTATTAATGCTAAAAAAATAAAAGTGACCGGTGATAAATTGGAAGAAAAAATCTATACTCGTTACTCTGGTTATCCGGGTGGCTTAAAAAAGATAAAACTGGGGGAGCTTTTGGAAAAAAATCCCAAAGAGGTGATTCGCCATGCGGTTTTGGGGATGCTTCCCAAAAATAAATTAAGAAAAAAAAGAATCACTAGATTATATGTTTTTGAGGATGCCAATCATCCTTATAAAGATAAAGTTAAAAGTGTTGTAGTTTAATTTCTTATATGGCAAAAAAAACTAAAGATTTAAAGTATTATGAGGCGGTTGGGCGAAGAAAAGAAGCAACCGCCATTGCCCGTTTGTATATTCCAGAAAAAGAAGGAGAGGTGGCCGTTTCTGGTTTGAAGATTAAAAAGGGTGAGATTTTTGTTAATGGCAAGCCAATTGAAGAGATTTATAAAGCTAAAGAGGAAAGAGTGATTTATCAAAAACCGCTAAAACTTACCGGCTGCGAAGATCGATTTGCTATTTCTATAAAAGTTTCTGGCGGAGGAAAAAGAGGAAGACTTTTTGCCATTACTTTGGCTATAAGTCGCGCTTTGGTTTTGGTTGATCAAAATTACCGATCAATTTTGAAAAAAGAAGGTCTTTTGACCGTTGATTCCAGGGTTAAAGAAAGAAGAAAGGTAGGTACCGGTGGCAAAGCCAGAAGAGAAAAACAATCACCGAAGCGTTAATATCACAATATTTTTCCCAATTTATGAAAGACCTTTCAATTATTATTGTCAATTATAAAACTCCTCAAATTACCAAAAACTGTCTTTTGTATTTAAAAAAAAATCTTAAAAAATATCCTCTTAACGTTGAAGTTTTAGTTGTTGATAATGGCTCAGAAGATAAAAGTGTTGAAGTTTTAAAAAAAATAGAAAGTCAATGGAATAAGATGAAGCTTTTTGTTTCAAAAAAAAATCTTGGTTTTGGTAAAGGTAATAATTTAGCTTTAAAAAAAGCTCAAGGACGATATATTTTATTTCTAAACTCTGATGTTTATGTTGAGGATGTTGATTTTTTGGATTTAATAAATTTAATGGATTTTGATACAAGAATTGGCGCTTTGACTATTAAGTTAATTTTGCCAAATGGTGAGATTGATCCGGCTTCTCATCGCGGTTTTCCCACATTATTTCGATCTTTTACTTATTTTTCTGGTCTAGAAAAATTATTTTATCATTTTCCTTTTTTAAATAAAATTTTTGGCGGTTATCATCTTTCTCATTTAAATTTAAATACAGTTCATGAAGTTGAGGCAATTTCAGGAGCGTTTTTTTTGACAAGAAAAGAGATTATGGACAAAATTGGCGGTTTTGATGAAGACTATTTTGCCTACGGTGAGGATATTGAGATGGCTTGGCAGATAAAAAAATTAGGTTATAAAATCTTTTATTATCCTTTATGGCAAGCTCTCCATTTAAAGTCAATGTCGGGATTAAAAAAAGATGATCAAGTAATAAGAAAAAAAACTAGTTTTTATTTTTATGATTCAATGAAAATTTTTTATAAAAAGCACTACGCTCAAAAATATCCTTCGTTTATAAACTTTTTAGTTTATAAAGCAATTGATCTTAAAAAAAATTTAGACAATCGATGAAAAAAATCGGTATTGATGCTCGACTTTTTAATCAAACCGGGGTTGGTACTTATCTTCAAAATCTTCTTTTTTATCTTGATAAAAAAAGTGATTCTGATAGTTTATATTACGTTTATCTATTAAAAAATGATTTTGAAAAGATAAATTTTAAAAGCAAAAACATTATTAAAAAAGAAGCCAATTTTTATTGGCATACTTTTTCTGAACAGATTGGTTTTTTAT
>JAPYWZ010000085.1 GCA_028276105.1 Microgenomates group bacterium
TGATAAGGGGTGACTTTAACCGCGCCTGTCCCAAACTTTGGATCAACGGCCAAATCAGTAATTATTTTTATTCCTTTATTAACTAGAGGAAGAGTGACAGTTTTTCCAACGATTTTTTTATATCGTTTATCTTTTGGGTTAACCGCAACCGCCACATCACCAAGTATGGTTTCGGGTCTAGTGGTTGCTACCGTTATTCCTCCTTTTTCTTTATGATTAATATCAAAAGGATACAAAATATACCAAAGTTTTGCCTGTTTTTCTTTATAAGTAACTTCCAAATCAGAAAAAGACGTGCCGCAGTTGATGCAATAATTGACAATCGCTTTTTCTTTGTAAACTAATTGCGAGTCATAAAGTTTTTTAAAGGTTTCTTTGACGATTTTGACAATATCCGGATCTAAAGTAAATTTTTTCTTTGACCAATCTAAAGCAAAGCCAAGTCGCCTCAGTTGCTTTTCCATATTTTCTCGATTTTTCATGACAAAGTCCCAAATCATTTGGTACAAAGTTTTTTTATCAAAATCAAAACGACTTTTGCCTTGTTTTTTTAATTCTTTTTCAAAAACATATTGAGTTTCAAAACCGGCATGATCAGCGCCAGCAAGCCATAAAACTTCATCATCCAAAAGTTTATGATAACGAATCATAATGTCTTCATAAACATATAAAGCATGACCTAAGTGAAGATCAGCATTAGCATTGGGTGGAGGAAGGATGATAGAGAAGGGTTTTTTTTTGCGATTAACCTTTGCTTCAAAAAGCTTTTTTTCTTCCCAAAACTGATAGATTTTTTCTTCAAAATTTTTTGGTTGATATTTTGGGTCCATAATTTTATTATTATATAATATTTTCTTATGGAGTGGCTTGCTATTTCATTTTATTGGTGGGGAGTTTTGTTTTTATTGGGGATTATTTTTTATCCTTTAACGCGACGTATTTTTTCTAATTTTTTTGATTTTGCTTATCCATTTTCCAAGGTTTTAGCCATTGTTTTTATTTCTTATACCATTTATGTTTTGGGGACATTAAAAATAGTTTCTTTTTCTTTTTTTAATCTCATTTTGATTATTATTGGATTTTTAGTTTTAAATTTTTTTTTGTTGAGAAAGACAAAAAAAGGAATAAAAAAAGAATCTTTGGGGCGATTTTTTTTAATTTTTTTAGAAGAGTTTTTATTTGTTTCTTCCTTTTTATTTTGGGTTTTTATAAGATCCCAAGAGCCATCAATAAGAAGCCTTGAAAAATTTATGGACTTTGGTTTTATCAATTCGATTCTTCGGGCTAAATATTTCCCTCCTTTGGACATGTGGTATTCGGCTGATAATATCAATCCTAAAGGTTATCCGATTAACTACTATTATTTTGGTCATTTAACTGGCGCCGTTTTAATTAAGTTAACCAACATTAAATCAGCCATTGGTTATAATTTAATCCTTGCGACAATTTTTGCTTTAGGAGTAACCTTGGTTTTTTCTTTTATTTTCAATCTTATTTTTTTCTTAAACAACTTAATAAAAAAAAAGACTAAAGAGAAAATTTATTTTGGCAAATTTTTTTTTATCAGTTTTTTAGGCAGTTTAATCACTAATTTAGGAGGCAATCTTCATACAATTTATCTTTTTACCAAAGGCTATCCCAATGACAATCCAATTCCTTTTTGGCAGATTTTATCTTGGTTTAATCCCACCTCATACTGGTATCCCAATGCCACCCGTTTTATTCCTTATACCATTCATGAATTTCCTTCTTATTCTTATGTGGTAGCTGATCTTCATGGTCATGTCTTTGATATTCCTTTTGTTCTTTTAACCGTTTTGATTTTGTTGAGATTTTTTTTATTGTTTAAAGACAGCTTAGAAAGACAAAAGAATTGGTTTTTGATGATAGTTAATACTTTTTTTATTGGATTTATGATTGCGATAAATTATATGACCAATGCTTTTGATGGACCAATTTACTTTCTTTTGGCAATAATTTTATCTTTTTTAATCTTTAAAATCAGTGCTAAATTTGTTTATTCATTGTTTATTCTTCTTTATTCATTTTTATTCTTTTCTTTGCCTTTTTCTTTTCATTTCAAACCATTTGTTGGTGGTATTGGCGTTAACTGTGCCCCCTCTTTTTTAGTAAATATTGGCCATTTAAAACCTTTTCTTTTTGAAAAAGGCAACTGTCAAATATCTCCTTTTTGGATGCTTTTTTTACTTTGGGGATTTTTTTGGATAAGTTTTTTGATTTTTTTGTTTTTGCGAAGTAAAAAGGATCTTTTTGAAGAAAAAAAAGAATACTCTTCTTTAATTTTAGACTTTGTTTTAGTTTTATTTTCTTTTGGTACTTTTTTGGTTATTATTCCGGAATTTTTTTACATGAAAGATATTTATCCGGCTCATTTTCGTGCCAATACCATGTTTAAATTGGGTTATCAGGCTTTTATTATGATGAGTATTGCTTCAACTCTTGTTTTTTATCTAATTCACTATTTAAAAGATTTTTTTTGGAAGATATTTTTTAAAGCAATATTTTTTTTGATGTTATTTTTTGTTTTAATTTATCCTTTTTTTGCGATTCCTTCTTATTATGGTAATTTGAAAAACAAAATAGAGCTTGATGGAAGTGTGTGGTTGGAGATTTTTTATCCTCAAGATAAAGAAATTATCGATTATTTAAACAAAAATGTTTTGGGTCAACCGGTGATTTTGGAGGCACAAGGAGATTCTTATACTGATTATGAAAGAATTTCAGCTTTTACCGGTTTGCCAACGGTGGCTGGTTGGTGGGTGCATCAATGGCTTTGGCGAGGATCAGCTGAGGTGGTGGGGAAGAGGATTCCGGATATTGTTGAGATATACGAGGGAAAAGATGCAGAAAAAACGAGAGAATTGTTGGAGAAATATCATGTTAAGTATGTAGTTATTTCTCAATTAGAGCGACAAAAATATCCCAATTTAAACGAAGAAAAATTTTCTATAATTGGAGAAAAAATATTTGAAAGCTCTAACAAACTTGGGGCTTTGTATCAAGTAAATTAAAAAAGATATTGACAAAAAAAACTTTTTTTGTTAATCTTTCTTTTAAAGAGCATTACTACTCGTCGCACTCCCCATAAACGAGCGGTAGTGATGCTCTTTTTTCTTTTTTTATTCTTTTATAAATGATATAAGGTAATTGGAATTTTTAGATTTCTTTTTAGAAGCTTCTTAAATTGTTGAGCGGCAAAGTTTAAGAACTTTTCTTCTTTATATTCTTTCTGTTTTTTAATTTTTATTTTTATATCAATCATATTTTAAATTATAAACAAAAAAATTTAATTGTCAAGACCTATAATAAAATTGATTAAAACTATAAGATATCCTATATAATATAAATTCTTATGATTGGCGGTTGATGGTATAATAAAAATAAAATGAGATTTACTTTTTTAACTTACAATACTTGTTTTAATCACGGATTTTTAGATATTGGAGAAATAATTGAAAAATATCATCCTGATATTATCTGTGTTCAAGAAGTTGAGACCGACAAAAAAAATTTAAAAAAAATTGAGGAGTCTGGCTA
>JAPYWZ010000071.1 GCA_028276105.1 Microgenomates group bacterium
TTTTTTATAAATATTTGTATGCTTCGCTTTACTTTTTAACCAAAGGGAAAGTTGACAAAAAAATTTTTAGTTATTCGATGGGAGGACAAGAATATGAAAATCTTAAAGACGTTTCGGTTGCTGGTAATCTTCAACGATATTTAAGAAAAATAAGAAGATTTTTTATAAAGTATTTAAGTTGAAGGCGTTATGTATATCGATCAGCTACTTTTGAAGCAGCGTATGACTCGGGTTTAATTTTTATTTGATAGCCACTGCCTCTTATCATCCCAACCACTTCGGCAATCATCGCCCTTGTTTCACCATTATGCCCAATATCAACGTGAATTTGGATGTTGTAACGGGAGATACCGTTGGTTTTTAAAAATTTAATAAAAGTCTCAGCCGTTTGTAAAGAGAGAGTCGCCTCGGTATAAATTCTTTCCTTAAGTGACATTTTCTTTTTTATTATTTCTCGTTTCCAAAAATATATGCCACCAAAGCCCACCCGGTGGACAATTAAGGCCGAAACAAAGTCAAAAGACTCTTTATCAAATTTTTGGGAATCAGTGCCAACAATTATCTCATAGCGACTTTTTTTATCAGCGGCCATAAAGTCTTTTATTATTTTTTTAAGTTTGTTAATATCTATTTTTCCGTAAGTTGGACTGTGAAACATATTTTAATTAAATTAACCTTTAATATTGCCGATTGGTTTAAAATAGGCAATTGGTTTTGATAAACCGGCCAATGCTACTGATTTTACCACTTCTTCAATATTTTTGTAAGCAAATCCTGCCTCTTCGGCAACACCGGAAAAAGAAGCTGCTTTGACATAAATTCCTTTTTCTTTAAGTTGTTTAAGTAATTTTTCGCCGTGGATTAATTTTTTGGCTTTGGCGCGAGACATAGTTCTTCCCGAACCATGAGCGGTTGAGCCAAAGCTTTTTTTCATTGCTTCCTTTTCTCCCAAAAGCAAAAAACTACCAGTTTCCATCGACCCACCAATGATCACCGGTTGACCGGGAAAAGAACGAGTTGCCCCTTTTCTGTGAATTAAAAGTTTTTTTTGATTATGGGTTTCAAATTTAGCTACATTATGGGCCACATCATAAACAAGATTCATCGAAAGACTCTTTGCATCTTTACCCAAAACTTCTTCAAAAACTTTTCTTACCTGATAATTTATCGCTTGGCGATTAACAAAGGCAAAGTTAACGGCGGCGCTCATTGCTGAAAGATAGTCTTTTCCCAAAGAGGAATTAATTGGGGCACAGGCTAATTGGCGATCGGCAACTTTGATTTTAAAACGGGCAAGATTTTTTTCAAAAAGGCGAAGATAGTCGCTACAGATTTGATGGCCAAAACCACGCGAACCACAGTGAATCATCACCGTTATTTGATCTTTAGCAAAAATTCCAAGACTTTTGGCTATATCTTTGTCAAAAATTTCCTCAACTTTTTGAATTTCTAAATAATGATTACCCGATCCCAAAGTGGCAAGCTGGGAAATTCCCCTTTCAATTGCTTCTTTGGAAACCTTTGAAAAATCAGCATTTTTTAAAACTCCTTCTTCTTCGATTTTTTTTATATCCTCCTTCCAGCCCAAACCAAATTTTTCAATAAAATAGGGAACGCCATTTTCTACTAAGTTTTTTAATTCGTTTTTGTTAATTTTTAAAAAACCTGATTTACCAACACCCACTGGAATTTTTTCAAAAAGTTTGTTGACTAATTTTTCTAAGAATGGCAAAATTTCTTTTTTCGTAAGATTGGTTGTAATTAGTCTCATTCCACAGTTTATGTCGTATCCCACGGCTCCTGGTGAAACAAAACCTTCTTTTTCATCCATAGCAAAAACCGTGCCAATTGGTGCGCCATAACCTGAGTGAGCATCAGGCATCACATAAACATCACCAAAAAGACCAGGAAGGGTGGCGACATTTCTTGCTTGGATAAAAACCTCATCATCCATTTCTTTTAAAAGCTTTTCGGTGGCAAAAATTTTTATTTTTCGTTTTAGATTTTTATCATCAATAACCCACTCGACCTCACCAATTTTTTTTAAAGAAAATTCTTTGATATCAACCATATTTAAATATCAAAAACTAAACTTAAGCGATAAATACCATTTTTTCTTTTTAAATCAAATTTATGTCTTGTTAATGCTTTAATATCAACTTTTATCGGTAAATGGGTTAATTTTTGACCAAAAAGGGTTGCCTCAATTGAGTTTTTTTTAAAACAAAAATCGCCTTTTTTAAAAATTAAGTGTTTGGTATCTTTTAGATAAATTAATTTCTCAATAAACAAAAAAATTTGTTCAGAAAAATCAAAAGCTTCAACTTTAAAAGTAATTTTTTCTTTTAAATTATTAATTTCTTTAATTTCCGTAATAATTGCGGCAAAAGCTTCAAGAAGATTATTTAACAAAGCATGTTTTGTTTTTCCAAAAACAACCAAAAAAACATCGGCAATATTTTTATCTTCAACAATCTCCCATTTTTTAGGCTTCACCCCAATAGGTTTCTCCATAACCAGCGTAAGCTAATTGATCTAAAATTTTTTCGGCTCTTTTTTGATCGATACCCAACTCTTTGGCTAAAAAAGAAGCTGGCGTTTCTTCTCTTTTTTCAACAATTTTTAAAGCTTTAAAAAACAAAGGATCTTTTTCTTCCTCTTCTTCTTTTTTTTCAATTTTAATTGCCCCACTTTCAATTTTTTTTACTCGTTCATCGATTTCTTCTAGTTTTTTAAGAATCAATTGAAGCACATTATTGTCCATAAGATTATTAATTTTTAACTTAGCGGAGGCAAGAGGATTCGAACCTCTGATCCACCGTTTAAGGCGGATACTGGTTTTCAAGACCAGCCCGTTCAACCACTCCGGCATGCCTCCTTAAAATATCAAATATCAAAAATCAAAAATCAAAAAGATTTATGGAGGCGCAGAGGGGAATCGAACCCCTGCAGTAGCTGTTTTGCAGACAGCTGCGTTTCCACTTCGCCACTGCGCCTTTTATTTAATATTTTACCACGCAACCAATAGTTTTATAGTAAAATAATTTTATTACCATGAAAACAAAAAAAGAAACCTCAGCCGGTGGAATTGTTTTTAAAAGACAAAATGGAAAAATTTTTTGGCTTATCTGCCAGCATTCTTATCATAAAGGTTGGGTTTTCCCAAAGGGCTTAATTGGTGATAAAAAGGAAAATGAAGAGGCAAAAGAAGCCGCTTTGCGGGAAGTTGAGGAAGAAGGTGGGGTAAAAGCAAGAATTATTGATGATAACCCAGTTAAAGTTTCTTATATGTACCAATGGCAAGGCTCGCCTCACGGTGGAAAAAATGGGGAAAAAATATTAGTCAAAAAAACAGTTTATTACTTTTTAATGGAATATCTTTCTGGTGATCCAAAAGATCATGATTGGGAAATAAGTGATGCTAAATTTGTTTTAGAAGATGAGGTAAAAAAAACTTTAACTTATAAAGCCGATAAAGAAGCGTTTGAAAAGATATTAAAAATCTTCAAAAACCATTTTCCTCAATAAACTGAGCAATTTCTTTGGTGATTGGCGTTTGGTAAGAAGATATTTGCCATCTTTTTTAATTACGCCAATAACCACCGGAAAAATTTGTTTTTTCATAAAAAATATGTCTTTATGATTTTTATTAAAAATATTTTATCTAAAGTTTTGATAATAATTTAACATTTGTTTTCTTATAAGAGTTTAAAAATTGATTTTGTGGTGAGGTATTGTTAGATATTATTTTAAAATTATACTAATAAATGCAAAATATAGGTTTTAAAGAATTGAATTTGAAAATATAGGGTGTTAAAATTAAAGAAAATAGAAATATGCAGAATTTATTAGAGGACTTAAAAAATTTGCTTCAAAAAGATGAGAGGCTTGTAAGTGGGGGCGAGCTTTTAAAAAATAAAATTATTGAACTTGCTTTAA
>JAPYWZ010000002.1 GCA_028276105.1 Microgenomates group bacterium
TGATTTGTAGGTTAAATTTAATCGGAGAAATTGCCTCTTGACTACCATTTTTTCCTTGGGTAAAATGGTAATTATATGTTTATTCCGCGAAAGCTTCTTTTTGATTTAAAAAGACATTTAGAAAAGAAAGAAATTAGTCTTATTTTAGGTCCAAGACAGTCGGGAAAAACAACTTTGATTTTAAAAATGAAAGAAGATTTAGAAAAAAAGGGGAAAAAGACGATTTATTTTAATTTAGATCGGTTTGAGGATTTAGAAAATTTTAAAACTCAAAAAACCTTATTGGAAAAAATAAAATTTGAATTTGGAGAGGGTAAAGTTTATGTCTTTATTGATGAGATTCAACGATTACCAAACGCTGGTCTTTTTTTAAAAGGACTTTATGATTATCTTTCTCCTTATAAATTTATTATCACCGGTTCTGGGTCCTTGGAGCTTAAAGAAAATGTGGTAGAACCTTTAACTGGTCGAAAGAAAACTTTTTATCTTTATCCGTTATCTTTTGAAGAGTTTTTTCAGTTTAAAACAGGAAAAGAAATCGGTTGGTTTAATCGTTTTTATCAGGTTAACGAGAAAGAGGGAGAAAGGCTTTTAGATGAATATTTGGTGTTTGGTGGTTATCCTAAGGTGGTTTTGTCAAAGACAGCTAAAGAAAAAAAAGAGGCGTTGGAGGAGATTTATACCAGTTATTTAGAAAAAGATGTGAGGGCGCTTTTGGGAGTAGAGAAGGATTTAAGTTACCAGTATCTTTTAAGATATTTAGCTTTTGAAACCGGGTCATTGATTAAAAAAACAGAAATTAGTCGTAATTTAGGTTTAAATATTAAAACTTTAAACCGCTATCTTTTTTTACTGGAAAAAACATTTGTGATTTTTTTAGTTCGACCATTTTTTAGAAATCCAACTAAAGAGATTACTAAAACGCCAAAATCATATTTTGTGGATTTGGGTCTTCGAAATTTTATCATCGGTAATTTTTCTTCATTTTTTAAAAGAGAAGATAGAGGAAAAGTTTTTGAAAACTTTGTTTTTAGACAGATTTTAGAAAAAAGACCGGTTTTTGGCATATGGTTTTGGCGGACAGAAACAGGGGCCGAGGTAGATTTTGTCTTTCAGGAAAAAGAAAATCTTTTGCCCATAGAAGTTAAGGCAAGTAAAAAACAGTTTGGGCTTATTGGAAAAAGTCTTCTTTCTTTTTTGGAAAAATACCGTTTAAAAAAAGCTTTGATTGTTCATTTGGGTGAAGAAAAAGCGATTAATAAAAAAGGAAAAAAAATTATTTATAAAAGGATTGTTTTTTAACCAAAAGGAAATGACTAAAAAATTTGGTGATTATGATTGGTTATATAATTTTTTCTTCTTGACATATGAACAATTATTCATATATAATTGTAAAATATGTTTGGTCGAAAAAATTGTCGTTGTCGAGTAAAGCATCAAAAAGTAAATTTTAAGGTTTTTGAGGAGGTGGAGGAGGATTTGAAGGCAGTATCGGTTGCTTCAAAGATGGCGATTTTACAATCTTTGGAGACTCCTCATTGTGTTTGTGATTTAGTTTCTTTAACTTCTCTTTCTCAGACTTTGGTTTCTCATCATCTTTCTGAGCTTGAGGAGAAAGGTTTTGTTGAAGGGAAAATGGAGGGTAGATTTAAACGATTTTATTTGACAGAAAAAGGAAAAAAATTTTTGGAAATTATTAAAAGTTTACTTTCTAAATAACCTATGAAAATTGCTGTTTTAGGATCAGGATGTGCCACTTGTAAGGCACTTTATGATTTGACCAAAAAAGCGGTTTCTGATCTTGGGTTAAAAGATGAAGTTGAATACATCACCGATATTTCAAAAATAATTGAGATGGGAGTGATGCAGTCTCCGGTTTTAGCAATCAATGGCAAACCGGTAATGGTTGGATTTACTCCTGATGTGGAAAAAATTAAAGAAATTATCCAGGAGAATATTAAATGATTATGAAAAAGCCAAATTTAGTAAGTCTATCAAAAACAGCACTTTATATTGGTTTTACTGGTTATGGTGGTCCGGCGATTTTGGCCCAAATGAAGAAAAAACTTGTTCATGAAAAAGAATGGGTGAGCGAGGAGGACTTTATGAATACTTTGTCTTTGGCCCAAGTTCTTCCGGGAGCAACCGGGGTCAGTCTTATGGGATATATCGGATATAAGATAAAGGGTATTTTAGGTTGGTTTCTTACGCCATTTTTCTATGTCTTACCAGCTTTTCTTTTTACTACTATTTTAGCCAAACTTTATTTTACTTATCATAGTTTGATTTTAGTTCAGAAACTTTTTAGCGGGTTGGGGGCATTGGTTGTGGCGCTTCTTATTAATGCGATTTTACAACTTTTTAAGCCGGTTTTTGGTAGAGCTGATAAAAAAGATTATAAGGGTTTGATTATTGCTTTAGTTGCTTTTTTTCTGGCGGCCTTTAGTCATTTAAATATTGTTGGAATTATTTTTTTAAGTGGTTTTTTAGGTTTTGTTTTTTATTATTTTACCAAAGAGTTTGAGGACGTCCATTTAAATTTATCAAAAGAAGAAAAAACAGTTATTAAAGGAAAAGTTATCGATCGAAAATTGGCTTATCTTTTAATATTTTGGGGAATAATTATTTTTTTGCTTTGGTTGACGCATTCAATTTTTTGGCAGCTTTTTATCACTTTTTTTCAAATTGGCACAATTGCTTTTGGTGGTGGATTTACTACGATTCTTTTAATTAATCATATTGTTGTTCAGGGTCGTCACTGGTTGAATCTAAGCGAATTTCGTGATGGGATTGCCATTGGCCAAATTACGCCGGGACCGGTTTTTATTACCGCTGCCTTTATCGGTTATAAAGTAGCTTCTTGGTTGGGGGCGGCTGTTTCTACAATGGCTGTTTTTCTTCCCTCACTTTTGCTTATCATCATTTTGGGAAAATTTCATGAACAAATAAAACACCAAAAATTAGTTCGAGTAATTATCAAGGGATTTTTGGCAGGATTTATTGGAATTACTTCCTCAGTCGCTCTTCAGTTTGGAGAAAAATCACTTATTAACTGGCAAACTTGGGCAATATTTTTTGCCTCTCTTTTTGTCATAGTAAAACTTAAAAAAGATGTTCTCTGGGCGATTTTAGGAACAATTATTGTTTCGTTGTTAATATTTTAAAAAGAATTAATAGAAGTTTTTTAGAGGATAATTTTTGAAGATTTTTTTCTCATTGACAAATTCTAGTTTTTTATAGTACAATAAATATTGTTAGGTGATGAGGTTCCGCCTTTAACTGTCTTTCTTTTAAGACTGATGACCTCTACGATTAACGTAGAGGTTTTTTTATTTATAAGTTTTATTTTTTTAAATCTATGTCAGATCTTTTAATCGCCTCAATCCTTTCCGGTTTAGTTTTAATTGCCGGGACAATATCAATTGAATTTGGGATTGCTTCGGCTATCATCGAAATGGTTTTTGGTGTCTTTGCCGGTAATGTTTTAAAAATTCAACCAACTGCCTGGCTTACTTTTATTGCTTCACTTGGAGGAATTCTTTTAACATTTCTTGCTGGAACCGAAGTTAATTTAAAATTAATGAAGGAAAAATTTAAAGAAAGTATGCTTATTGGCGGACTGTCATTTTTACTACCATTTATTTTGGTATTTATTTTTACTTATTATTTTAATCATTGGACGCTTAATGCGGCAAAAATCGCTGGCGTTGCTTTGTCAACCACTTCATTGGCGGTTGTTTATGCAGTTTTGGTTGAAACTGGTCTTAATAAAACAGATTTAGGAAAACTGATTATGGCAGCAACATTTGTTACTGATTTTGGCACGGCTTTAGCTTTATCTTTACTTTTTCTTCAATTTAATGTTTATACTCTTGTCTTTTTTGTTTTTTCAGCAATCCTTCTTCTTGTTGGACCAAAAATTATTACTTTTTTCTTTAGACGCTATGAAAAAAAAGTGATTGAACCTGAAATTAAACTTCTCTTTTTTATTTTCTTTTTAACAATGTTTATTGGCGAGCTTGGAAAAAGTCATGCGGTTTTACCAATATTTATTTTAGGTCTTTTAATGTCTAAATTTTTTGAGGAAAATAATCATCTTCTTAAAAAATTGCGAACGGTTGGCTACGCTTTAATTACACCATTTTTCTTTATTAAAGGGGGAATGAATGTTGGTTTAAAAGAAGTTTTTTCATCTTTAAATTTAGTTGGGTTACTTTTAGCAGTAAAAATAGTAACAAAGATTATTGGTGTTTATCCAATTGCTCGATTAACAATGAAAAAAGGAGGGCGGGTTTTTACAACTCTTCTTATGAGTACTGGGTTGACTTTTGGGACATTATCATCGGTTTTTGGACTACAAGTAGGATATATAAATAAAGTTCAATTTTCTGTTTTGATATTTGTCGTTATTTTGTCAGCGATTGTTCCAACTGTTATTGCCCAGCGTTTTTTTGCGCCTGTTTCTGAGGAGGAAAAAGAAGAAATATTGGAGGAAGGAGAAGAAGGGTAAATTAAATTTGGCATTATTTTGGTTGAGGAAATATACTGTTAATCGATAACCAAATTACCAATAAAAGAATAGCAAAAAAACCAAGAGTAAACAGAGCTGATTCCAAAGATATCTTGATTACTCTTTTTTTATTAAAAAAATGATGTTGGTATTCATTATAACTAATCAAAAAAACCATAGTAGCAGCGATCAAAGAAAGTGGAATACCAAAAACTAAGACAATCGCTAAATTTTGCATAAGGAAAAAGCTTACTAACTTTAATTATTATAATACAGCATTAAAATAAAACATAAAAATTATCCTTGACATATGAATAATGGTTCATATATAATTGAAGAATTATAAATTTGGGATTTAGAATTTAATTTACTTATGGATCCATTTTTTCCAGTACAAAAATTGGCTGATTATTTGACTTATTCGGTTTTAAATCTTGCCCCAAAGACTCATTTATCTTTAGCTTTAAATTTTTTTATTTATGACTCAATAAAAATTTTTATTTTGCTTTTGGTGATTAATTACCTTATGGCCATCATCCGCTATTATATACCAACAGAAAAGATTCGTGATTTTTTAACCAAAAGGCGTTGGTATGGTTTTGATTATTTTTTAGCTTCAGCTTTTGGAGTGATTACTCCGTTTTGTTCTTGTTCATCAATTCCTTTGTTTATTGGGTTTTTGTCAGCCGGGATTCCACTAGGGGTGACTTTGGCATTTTTGATTACTTCGCCTTTAGTCAATGAAGCTTCAATTGCGATTTTTATTGGCCTTTTTGGATTAAAAATTACTTTAACATATGTTTTGGCTGGGGTTTTTATCGGGATGGTGGGTGGATTTGTTTTGGGGAAGATGGGGTTGGAGGAGGAAATAGATGAGGCTTTAAAAAAGGTGATTGCGTCATCAAAAAATAAAAAATTAAATACTTTTTCCGAAAAAAAAGAGAATTTCTTTAAACTTTTAGACAAATTTTGGAATGAAGGATGGGATTTGACAAAAAAGATTTTTGTCTATGTTTTAATTGGAGTGGGGCTTGGCGCTTTGATTCATGGTTTTGTACCGATGGGATTTTTTGAAAAATATTTAAAAAATGGTAGTTTTTGGTCGGTGCCTTTGGCAGTGATTTTAGCTGTTCCTTTGTATTCCAATGCCGTTGGTGTTATTCCTATTATGCAAGCTTTGGTTTCAAAAGGAGTCCCTTTTGGGACAGCGTTATCTTTTATGATGGCAACGGTTGGTTTGTCTTTACCTGAGGCTTTGATTTTAAAACGGGCAATGAAGACAAAGTTATTGGTTAGTTTTTTTACTGTTGTTACTTTGGGGATTATTTTAATTGGTTGGTTTTTTAATTTTTTCTTCTTGACTTAAATTATTTTTTTGTTTAGGATATACCTATACCATAGGTGGAGGTAAATAAAACTCAAAACTCAAATGTCAAATGTCAAAACCAAGTCAAACTTGATTAAAAGTTAAAATTTCCGTATTTATCAAGACTAAGGCGGAAAAGCAAAATTTAAAAATTATGAAACATGACAGAACTAAGGTTTTAATTAATTTTAAAAAGGCAAAAAGTTTAGTGGAAAAAATTATTGAGATGACAGAAAAAGACGAATATTGTATTGATATTATGCAACAGAATCTGGCGGTTATTGGCTTGCTTCGAAGCGCTCATGAGATGCTTATGGAAGATCATCTAAAAACCTGTTTTTCTTCTGCCTGTGAGTCAAAAAATCAAGCTAAAAAGAAAAAGATGGTTGAGGAAATTTTAAAAGTTAGTCGACTTTTTAACAAATGAAAAAAATTGATTTTTTTATTAAAGGGCTTCATTGCGCTTCTTGTGTTTATGTTAATGAAGAGGCGTTAAAAAAGATTCCTTTTGTGAAAAAAGCATTTGTCAATTTAGCCACCGGTAAAGCAACGATTGAGGTTGACGGCCAAGTTGATTTAGATTTAGTAAAAAAAGCAGTTGCGTCGGTTGGGTATCAGGCGGTTTTTGAAAAAGAAAAAACTTTAGATGAGAAAATTAAACAAGAAAAAGAACAAGAACTAAAAAAATTAAAAGGAAAACTTTTTTTAAGTTTAATTTTGGCTTTTTTTATTTTATGGGGAAGTTTTCTAATTTTAATGATGACTTCACCTTGGTTTTTGCAAAACTATTTGTTTCAGTTTTTGGCCGCCTCAATCGTCCAAATTTTTGGTGGATGGGATTTTTATCGATCAGCAATTTCCGCTTTAAAACACCGATTAGCCAATATGGATACATTGGTGGCGCTTGGGACAAACGTTTCCTATTTATATTCAACGGTTTTTGTGTTTTTTTCAAATTTATTTATTAATCAAGAAAAAGAATTAATGCCTTATTTTGATGTTTCCTCAACAATTATTGCGTTAATACTTTTGGGAAGATATTTGGAGGCAAAAGCAAAATCACAAAAGAGCGAGGCGATAAAAAAGTTAATTGGTTTACAACCAAAAGAAGCAACTTTGATAATTAAAAATTAAAAAATTTTATTGTGCAAACTAAAAAAATTTCTATTGATCAAATAAAAATCGGTGATTTAATTTTAGTAAAACCAGGAGAAAAAATTGCCACCGATGGAGTGGTGGTTGAGGGCGAATCATGGGTTGATGAGTCAATGATTACTGGTGAACCAATGCCAGTTTTTAAAAAAAAGGGAGATAAGGTGATTGGGGGGACAATCAATAAAGAAGGAATGCTTATTTTTAAAGCCCAAAAAATTGGTGGGGAAACTTTACTGTCTCAGATTATAAAATTGGTTAAAGAAGCGCAAGGTAGTAAAGCGCCAATTCAAAGGTTGGCGGATATCGTTTCTTCTTATTTTGTCCCGGCAGTTTTAATTTTAGCCATTGTCACTTTTGTTTTTTGGTATTTTTTTGCCCCCTCAAATAATTTAATTACCGCCATGCTTAATGCGATTTCGGTTTTGATTATTGCTTGTCCTTGCGCCATGGGGTTGGCGACACCAACAGCAGTGATGGTGGGTACTGGGATTGGGGCGCAAAATGGCATTTTAATAAAAGACGCCTCATCTTTGGAGCTTTTGGGAAAAGTAAAAGCTCTTGTTTTTGATAAAACTGGCACTTTAACCTATGGCCAACCAGATATTTTAGATATCTTAATAAAAAATCAAAATTCAAAGTTTACCCTCCGATTCGGAGGGCAAAACCAAAAATTAAAATCAAAAATTATTCAATTGGCTTATTCCTTAGAAAATTTTTCCCAACATCCAATTGCTCAAGCGGTGGTAAAAAAAGCAAAGGAATTAAAGTTAAAAGTTTTTCAAGTTTCAAAGTTTAAAAGCATTACTGGTTTTGGGGTTACCGGTGTGATTTTTGGAAAAAAAAATATTATGTTGGCAAACTGTTAAAAAATGAGGATGATTTTTTAGAAGCAAAAAAAGCCAAAGATCAAGGAAAAACTGTTGTTTATGTTTATGAAAAAGATAAAGTTTTGGGAGCATTAGTGATTGCTGATAAGATAAAGGATGAAGCGAGGCAGTTAATTGACAGCCTTAAAAAAATGGGAATTGAGGTTTATATGGTCACTGGTGATAGTCAAAAGACAGTTTTGGCTGTGGGAAAGTTTTTGGGAATTTCGGAAAGAAATGTTTTTGGTAGGATGCTGTCAAAAGAAAAAGAAGAAGTAGTGAAAAAAATAAAAGAAAAAAGCGAAGGGAAAGTAGTGGCTTTTGTTGGTGATGGGGTCAACGATGCACCGGTTTTGGCATCTTCTGATGTTGGAATTGCTTTATCAACCGGAACCGATGTAGCAATGGAGGTAGCTCAAGTGACAATTGTTAATAAAAATTTATTAACAATTTTAAAAGCGATAAATCTTTCCAAAAAAACTTTAAGAACAATTAAACTTAATTTATTTTGGGCATTTATTTATAATATAATTTTAATTCCGGTGGCGATGGCAGGAAAAATTAGTCCGATTTTAGCCTCAGCCGCGATGGCTTTTTCTAGTGTTTCTGTGGTTACCAATTCATTGCTTTTAAAAAAAGCTAAGATATGAAACTTAAAAAGAAAACTCTAAAAATTGAGGGAATGCATTGCCCATCTTGCGAGATATTAGTCAAAGATAAATTTTCCCAATTTAAAAATATTAAAGAGATAAAAGCGGATTTTCGAAAAAAAGAGGCAGAGGTTTTTTATCAAGGAGAAATATCGGAGGAAAAATTAAATCAATTAATTAGACCTTTTGGATATGAAATTAAAAAAAGATTTGAAGAAAAAGAGGAGCCGTTATTCAATCGTTTATTGGAATTTTTTGGTATTGTTGTATTTTTATTTTTAATTTATCTAATTTTAAAAGAGCTAAATTGGGTGCCTTCCTTTTCTTATCAAAAACTATCTTTGCCTTTGGTATTTGTTTTGGGAATGGTAGCTTCTACCTCAACTTGTATGGCAACGGCTGGAGCTTTATATCTTTCTGTAGCCTCAAAAAACAGTAATTTTAAGACTGCTTTAAGTTTTAATCTCGGAAGAGTTTTGTCATATTTTTTCTTTGGGTTAATTTTTGGATTTTTGGGAAAAGGATTGAAAAACTCAGCCGTTTTTGGTGGAATTTTAACTCTTCTAATTTCTTTAATGATGATTTTTTTAGGTTTGGATATGGCAAAAGTTTTTTCTTGGCAAAAATATTTTGGCTTAAATTTTACTGGGAAAATATTTTCTTATTTTGAAGAAAAATTAAAAAAGTATCCAAGAAGGATGCCGTTTTTTTTGGGAGCAATTACCTATTTTTTACCTTGTGGTTTTACTCAGTCAGTCCAAGTTTTTGCTATGGGTTTAGGTAATCCGTTTTTGTCGGCAGTTTATATGATGGTTTTTGCTTTGGGGACAGTCCCTCTTCTTATGATAATTAATCTTGTTTTAAATATAAGAAAGTTTCAAATTTATCACTATTTTTTGAAAGTAATGGGAGTTTTGGTTTTTTTTGTCGGATTGACTTATTTTTCTAATTTTTTGAATTTGTTTGGTTTAAATTATTTTGATCGGTTTTTTTTAAAAAATAATGAGGAAAAAGTTAATGTCAAAGTCGTTTCTGGAAAACAAATAATTGAGATGACGGTTGATTCATCGGGTTATAGTCCTAATGTTTTAGTGGTAAAAAAAGATAAGCCAGTTAAATGGATAGTCTATGGGAAAAATGTTTTGGGATGTCAGGGATATTTTGTTGTTCCTATTTTGGGGATAAGTCAAGCACTAAAAGAAGGAGAAAATATTTTTGAGTTTGATCCAAAAAATTTTTCCGAAATTCCTTTTTCTTGCGGAATGGGGATGTTTAGAGGGAAAATAATAATTAAAAATTAAAAAATAAAAATTACAATTTAAAATTAAAAAATTATCAATTAGAATTTTAAAATATGGATAAAAAAATTGTTTGGACGACAGTTATTATTTCTTTGGTGATGGTGATTTTAGGGTATATTGTGATTGATTCTTTAAGTAAAAAAAAGAGGCCGGTTAATTTACCACCAAAAAATTCTTTAGTTTTATATTATGGTTTGACCTGTCCGCATTGTAAAGAAGTTGAGGAGTGGATGAAGAAAAATAAGATTGAAGAAAAAATAAAGATTGAGAAAAAGGAAGTTTGGTATAACCAAGAAAATGCGGCCGAGCTTCAAGAGGTGGCTAAGTTTTGTGATCTTGATCCAAATTCAGTGGGTGTACCATTTTTGTGGGCGGATAAAAAATGTTATATTGGAACACCGGATGTTGAGAAAGTTTTGACAGAAAAATTAAAAATGAAAAAATAAAAATGAAAAATGACAATGTAAAATTAAAAATTTTTAGATTTTTATTTGTCTCCCTCCGATTCGGAGGGCAAGTTTTTCTTTTTTCTTTTTTATTTTTTATTTTGCAGTCTTCTGTTTTTGCTGTTTGTCCTCTCTGCACGATTGCGGCGGCTGGCGGGATTGAGGTAACAAGAATTTTGGGTGTTGATGATTTGATCTCTTCAATTTGGATTGGAGGATTAATTGTTTCTATGAGTTTTTGGATGGCTGATTTTTTAGCTAAAAAGAATATTTTAAAACCAATTTTTCGTGAAGTTTTATCGCTAATTTTATTTTATCTTCTAACCATTCCATTTTTATACTGGGGTAAGATGATTGGGCTTCCTGGTAATACTTTTTTGGGAATTGATAAAATTGTTTTTGGAATCACAATTGGTTCTTTTGTTTTTTTGTTGGGAGTTTTTTTGGATAATTTTTTGCGAAAGATTAATGGGGGTAAAGTTTTTATTTATTATCAAAAAGTGATTTTGCCGATTTTGTTTTTGACGATTATTAGTTTAATTTTTTACAAAATTTTATGAAAAATTTAGATGTTAACGCTTTTTTGCAAAAAGTTAAAAAATTGGAGAAAGGGGAGAAGCTTGATTTATCATCCGATGAAGATTTGTCAATTGGGATAATGAATTTGATCTCGATGGAAGAACATTTTTTCTTTACCTACAACAAAACCGGTAATGAAAAATATTTGGATCTTCTAAATGAAGTGAGAGAGGTAAGAAAATCACTTTTGAAAAAGATTATAAAAGAGTATGAGGGTGAAGTTTGGTGTATTTCAAAGCACTTATTGGCCGCTTCAATGAGACTGATGGAGGTAGGCACCAAATATTTAACCAAAGGCGATAAAAAAAATGCGGCTGATTTGTTTAAAAAGTCTTATCATCTATATTCTTTGTTTTGGGGGTTGAATTTGGGAGTGGTTGGTGTGTCGGATGTGAAAAAGAACGATGAAGAGAAGATTAGTTTTTTGACTGATGAGGAGAAACCAAAAGTGAAAAAATCAGCTTCCATTTTTGAAAAACTGGGTGAGTTGGTAAAAAAGGCGGTTGATTGTTGTCGGGAGTAAATTTTTCTTTTTGTGAGCCCGGAGAGACTCGAACTCTCAACCAACAGCTTAAAAGGCTGCTGCTCTGCCAGTTGAGCTACGGGCCCAAAATTTTATCTTTTAAAAATTTTCTTCCCTGAAAACTTTTTAGTTCTTTTTCTCTCTTTAACGCGTCTTTTCTTTCTTCAAATTCTTCTTTATAAACTAAAATCCATTCGCCACTACCTTTATTTTTGTAAGTAAAACTTTTTCTTTTATTAAATAATTGGCCGTTATGTCTTTTTAATCTTTTTTCTAAATTACTTGTTTGGCCAATATAAATTTTACCATTTAGACTGTTTTTTATGACATAAACATAAAACATAACAGCTTAAAAGTCCGCCAACTGGCGGATCTGCCAGTTGAGCTACGGGCCCAAGATTCTTCTTTTACAAAATCTCATTTTATCAACTGATTCAAAAAGATTCAATTTTAAATTATAACACTTTTTACCAAGAGTTTTTATTTTTTATTTTATCATTTCCTTATTGACAAGTATAGTCGATTATATTATCATAAATTTATGATAATTCCAAGAACTATACTTTACCAAATTCAAAAAAATTTAGAAAAAAAACCAAAGATCATTCTTGTTTATGGTCCGCGACAAGCAGGGAAAACCACTCTTATTAAACAAATTTTAGCTTCTTATAAAGGAAAGTCAGTTTATTTTGCCGGTGAAGATTTACGTGTGCAAGAAGTTTGGTCAAAGCCCAACGCCTCTTTACTTAAAAAACAAATTGGCGAGGCACAGTTGGTGGTAATTGATGAAGCTCATAAGATTGAAAATATTGCTACTTCAGTGAAGTTAGTTTATGATTCTTTTTCGCCTTTTTTTATCCTTTCGGGCTCAGCTTCTTTTGAACTTTCGCAAAAAATAAATGAGCCCTTGACTGGAAGAACGGTTACTTTTTTTCTTTATCCTTTTTCAGTTTTAGAGATTCCGCTAAAACCACCAGATATTTCTTTTACTTCTAACTTAGAAGACTATCTTCGTTTTGGTTTGTATCCAGAAGTGGTTTTAAGTTCTTCAGAAGAAGAAAAAATTAATTATCTTTATGAGCTGATTAATACTTATTTATATAAAGACATTCTTGCTTTTGAAAATATAAGAAAACCAAAAAAGGTAATTGATCTTTTGACTTTGCTTGCTTTACAAATTGGTAATGAAGTTTCTTTAAATGAACTATCAAGCAATCTTTCTTTGGCAAAAGTCATCGTTGAAAAATACTTAGATGTTTTGGAAAAAATGTTTGTTATTATTAGTTTTTCTGGTTTTTCCAGGAATTTACGCAAAGAAATTTCCAAAACTTCAAAGTATTATTTTGTAGATTTAGGTTTACGTAATGCTCTTATTCGCAATTTTAATCCATTACATTTAAGAAATGATACCGGGGCGATGTTTGAAAATTTTTGCATTGTGGAAAGAATTAAAGCTTTAGTCAATCAAAGAAAAATGGCTAATTTTTATTTTTGGCGAACTTATGATCAAAAAGAGATTGATTTAATTGAGGAAAAAGAAGGGAAGCTTTTGGCTTATGAGTTTAAGTTTAAAGAAAAGAATAAAAAACATACAGCCGCCAAAGAGTTTCTTAAAATTTATCCAAAAAGTAAGTTTGAGATTATAAGTCGTGAAAATTTAGAAGAGTTTTTAAGAAGCTAGATTTTTGTCTAATTTTCCAACCAATCTGCCATTTTTTATTATCTCTACCCTCACTTTAACAATTTCTCCTGGCATAATATTTTTATTTTTTTCAATCAAAATCGGCAGTTGGTTGTCTAAAAGACCCTCGTAAAAGTCATTTTCTTGTTTTAAAATCAAAACGGTTGAGAGGCGGCCAAGATTTTTTTCTAAAAATTTAAGATATTTTTTTGTGCAAAGCTCGGCTAAAGCTTTGGCTCTTTTTTTCTTTTCTTCTTCACCCGGTTCTTTTAAATTTTTTGCCATATAAAAAGCAGCGGTATTTTTTCTTTTGGAAAAGCGAAAAATATGAAATTTTACCAACGGTGATTTTTCCAAAAAACGATAAGTTTCTTCAAATTCGGTTTTAGTTTCTCCTAAAAAACCAACAATGACATCGGTTGCCAAAAGTGATAAGGGATTAATTTTTTGTAAAGCAAAAAGTTTTTCTAAGATTTCTTCTTTTGTATATCCCCGCTTCATCAGTTTTAGAATCGTATTTGAGCCAGATTGAAGAGGGATATGGAAGAAATTAACAAGCCTTTTTTCTGTTAAAATTTTTTGATAAAAATTTAGAAATTGGGGGGTAATTGACCAAGGATGAATTGAGCCAAAACTTAAGCGAGGAATTGAAGTTTTTTCTAAAACTTTTTCAATTAAATCAATAAAACTTTCGCCCGTATCTAAACCAAAAGCTTCGGTATTGATGGCAGTAAGGATTACCTCTGATATTTTTTCCGGATAATTGTTTATTTCCTTAACAATTTCCTCAATTTTTTTTGATTTTGGCAAGCCGCGAAGATAGGGGACGATGCAAAAAGTACAAAAGCGCTGACAACCATCTTGGATCTTAACAAGAAGCCTTCTTGATGAAAGAAATTTACTAAAAATTATCCCATCCTTATTTCGACCGCTTCGGTCAAGAGCGGAGCCTTGGTAAAACCTTTTTTTAATGATTTTTACTAAAAATTCTTTGTTGGTATTGTCAACTAAAAGATCAATTGGTAATTTTTCATAAAGTTTGTTTTTTTGCCAATAGGTGGCAGAGCAGCCAGTGATAACAATTTTTGTTTGTGGGCTTTTTCTTTTTATTTGATAGATTAGATTTCTTGCCTCTCTCTCAGCTTTGTGAGTGACGGCACAAGTGTTGATGATAAAAATATTTGGACTATCTTTATTAAAAGAAAATCCCGCCTCAAGCATTTTTTTATCTAAGACTTCTTTTTCCGCTTCATTAACACGGCAACCAAAGGCAAAAGAGGAAAAGGTAATCATGATTAAAAAATAAAAATGAAAAAATAAAAATGACAAATAAAAATTAAAAATTAGCAAATTTTAAAATTACTTATAAATTTTAGCAGAAATTAATAGGATTTTTTTACTTTTACAACCGAAGTAATCTGGGAGTTGGGGATAAGAATAAGATTGTCATTTTTATCTTTTAAAATGGTTTGGCGAAGGGTGATTTTTTTCACTTCACCTTCAAGGGTGCCAACTTTGATATAATCGCCCACTTCAAATTGATTGTCAAAAATGATAAAAAAGCCACTGATTAAGTCTTTGGCCAGAGATTGGGCACCAAAAGAAAAGGTTAACCCCAAAATCCCTGCTCCAGTTAAAAACGGTGTCATATTAACCCCCCATTTTTCCAAGATAAAAAATAAAGCAACAAAATAAACAGCAACATAAATAAGACTATCAATAAAAGCTTTTAAAGTTTTTGTTTTTTTAATTAGTTTTTCGTTTTGAGTTTTGTGAGCGCCAAAAAGAATGATGGAAAAGATTTTTTTGATGATAAGAGTGGAAAGAAAAGCAAGAAAAAGATATATTATTGATAAAATTAGTTTTTTTAAAAAAAATTCCATAGTTTTTTATATTTTTAATTAAAATTGAGTTGCCCAGGGAGGATTCGAACCCCCACAAACTGGTTCAGAGCCAGTTGTCCTACCATTAGACGACCGGGCAAAAAAGGTTGATTGGTGGGCTTGTCAGGACTTGAACCTGAGACCTTGCGGATGTAAGCCGCACGCTCTAACCAACTGAGCTACAAGCCCTAGAATTTTTGGCGGGCGCGTAAGCCGCTTAAGCTTTGGCGGTCTTTTTATTATTTTAGCATAAAAATTAAGTACTAGTAATTAAAACTTTGTAAAACCTCGTCAGAATTGGTAAAATATGTTATGACTCACCAAATTTTTACCTTAAAAAACGGACTTTCAGTAGTTTTGGTTGATACAAAAACTTTTCCCACCTTTACCGCCATGCTTTTGGTTGGAGCCGGCAGTCGATATGAAAATAAAGAAAATAATGGCGTGGCTCACTTTTTTGAACATATGGCGTTTAAAGGAAGCAAAAAATACCCAAACGCCTTGCTTCTTTCTTCAATGATTGAGGGCTTGGGTGGGATTTTTAATGCCTTTACCACCAAAGATCATACTGGTTATTGGATAAAAGCTCCCCTTTCTCATTTTGAAACGGTCGTTGATGTTTTGGCCGATATGATCCAAAATCCTTTGCTTTTTAAGGAGGAGATTGAGCGGGAAAAAGGGGTGATTATTGAAGAGATTAACATGTATGAAGATGAACCCCAGTATAAAGTTTGGGAGCTTTTTGAGGGGTTTCTTTTTAAAAATCATCCGTTAGGATACCCCACCACTGGTTATAAAGAAACCGTTGGGAAATTTACCCGTCAGACGTTTTTGGATTATATGGAAAATTTATATAAGCCAAGCAATGTGGTTTTGGTTATTGCTGGGGGATTATCAATAAATCAAAAATCAAAAATCAAAAATCAAAATGACACATCAAAATTCAAAAATTTTTTAAATATTGTTGAAAAAAAATTTTCCTCGTGGAAAGATGGTCAAAAAGCTTCTTTTTTAAATTTTTCTGATAATCAAAATTCGCCTCAGATTTTAATTAAAACCAAAAAAACCGAACAAGCCCATCTAGTTTTGGGTTATCGAGGATTGAATTACACTCATAAAAAACGCTATGTCCAATCGGTTTTAATGATGATTTTGGGAGGTGGGATGTCGTCCCGGCTTTTTTATCAATTAAGAGAAAGACGTGGTCTTTGTTATTATATTCATTCAGGCAGCGAACCATTTTCTGAGACGGGTTATGTCTATACGCGGGCGGGTTTAACAGTTGATGCTAAGAAAATAAATGAAGCAATAAAATTAATTATTGATGAACATCAAAAAATAGCCGAGGGAGAATTAAAAGACGAAGAAGTAAAAAAAGCCAAAGAGATGGTTAAAGGACGATTGATTTTATCATTAGAAGACACTCATGATTTGGCTTCATTTGTTGGTCGAAAACTGATATTTGAGGGAAAAATCGTTGAACCGCAAGAAGTGATCAAAAAAATAGATGTGATTACTAAAGAAGAAATTATTGATTTGGCAAAAAAACTTTTTGTTAAAGAAAAATTCAATCTTGCTCTTTTAAGTCCGTTAAAAGAAGAAGAAATTAGTCTTTTTTAAATTAGAAATCTTCACAATTTGACAAAGAGAAAAAAAATAATTATCATTTTTTTTTTATGAGTCTTAAAGCAAAATCATTTTTTACTATTTTTCTTGGGGCTTTATTTTCTTTTTTTATTCTTATTTTTTTATCATATTTTTTTATTTTAAAAGAGTTTGAACAAGTGGAAATTTTTGAAGCTAAACTAAAACTGACTCAATTACAAGAAGTTTTAAAAGAGAAACTTTTGGATCTTTCAAAAATTAGTGGCGATTGGGCTTTTTGGGATGATGCTTATTATTTTGTCCAAAACAAAAACTTCAATTTTATTAAAAGCAATTTAACCAATGAAACTTTTTTTCAAACAAAATGGAACTTTATCATTTTTTTAAATAAAAAAAAGGAAGTAGTTTACAAAAAAGGTTTTGACTTTTTTTTAAAAAAAGATCTTCAAGTTGATGATAAGGAAATTTTAGACATTTTGGAAAAAGATAATTCTTTTTCTCAAGTTAAAGAATATGAAGACAAAATCGTTAAATTTACAACCCTCAATCATCAATTGACAGCCATTTCTCTTTTGCCGATTTTAAAAAGTGATGGTTCTGGTCCGTTGGCGGGTTATCTTATTACTGGTTATTTTTTTGATGATGATAGAAAAAACGATATGACAAAGGTGCTTCAGACGGAGACGATTATTCTTCCTTATTCTCAAGCTTTGGTAG
>JAPYWZ010000016.1 GCA_028276105.1 Microgenomates group bacterium
TGTTGATATTGAAGCATTAAGTTACAAAAACGATTTAAAACCAAAAAAATCAAAGTCAAAAATTATTTTATCGTATCATAATTTTGAAGAAACACCACCTGACTGGTATTTAAGAAAGATTGTTTGGTCGATTAAGGATGATAATCCCTACGTGATAAAAATTGCTACTTTGGTAAAAGAAGATTATGATAAGATGAAGCTTTTTCGTTTAATGGTTAATAAAAGATTTGAGGAAAAACGGGTGATTATTGGTATGGGCGAAAAAGGAAAAATTACTCGTTTTTTAGGACCGATTTTGGGAAATTTTTATACCTATGCGGTCTTAGATGACGAAAAAAACATCGCCCCAGGTCAGGTAAAATTAAGTGAGATTAAAAAATTTATTAGTTTGTTAACTTAAATCTATGGCTGGTAATACTTTTGGGGTTTTGTTTAGGGTGACAACCTTTGGTGAATCACATGGTGGGGTGGTTGGTTGTGTGGTTGATGGTTGTCCACCAGGAGTTGAGATTTCTGCTGAGGAAATACAAAAAGAGCTTGATCGAAGAAAACCCGGCCAAAGTCAGATCACCACCCAAAGAAAAGAAGAAGATAAAATCGAGATTTTATCCGGTGTTTTTGAAGGAAAGACAACGGGTACGCCAATTATAATGCTTGCTAAAAACAAAGACGCAAGGCCAGAAGATTATTTAAAGTTAAAAGATATCTACCGGCCTTCTCATGCTGATTATACTTATGAAAAAAAATATGGTTTGCGTGACTGGCGAGGGTCGGGTAGAGCCTCAGCTAGAGAAACTTTAGGTCGCGTGGCCGCTGGTGCTTTGGCTAAGAAAATTTTAAAAGAAAAATTTGGGGTTGAGATTTTGGCTTTTGTGGAACAAGTTTCTAAAATAAAAGCAAAAGTCGATATTGAAAAAGTAACTTTTTCTCAGATTGAAAGCAATATCATCCGCTGTCCCAACCCCAAAAAAGCAAAAGAGATGATAAAACTAATTGAAAAAGTGGGGAAAGAGGGTGATTCTTTGGGTGGGGTGATTGTTGGGGTTGTGAAAAATCCCCCCGTTGGTTTGGGTGAACCAGTTTTTGATAAGCTCTCGGCTGATTTAGCCAAAGCGATGTTTTCCATCCCAGCCGTTAAAGGGTTTGAGATTGGCAGTGGTTTTTCTTCGGTTTTGATGAGAGGGAGCACTCACAACGATCAGTTTTTTTTGGACAAAGAGGGTAAAATAAAAACAAAAACCAACTTTTCCGGTGGTATTCAAGGAGGGATTAGTAATGGCGAAACGATTTATTTTCGGGTGGCTTTTAAACCCGTATCGACGATAAGAAAACCACAAAAAACTGTCAATCGTCAAAAGAAAGAAGTAATTCTTGAGGCCGCTGGTCGTCATGATCCTTGTGTTTTGCCAAGAGCGGTACCAATCGTTGAGGCGATGACCGCTTTGGTTTTAGTTGATCATTATTTGCGTCATAAAGCCCAAAACTTATGGAACTTTTAGACAAATATCGCAAACAAATTGACAAAATCGATAAAAAAATTATTGATTATTTAGCAAAACGGTATCAGGTGGTGAAAAAAGTGGGTGAGTTTAAAAAGAAAAAGGGGTTAAAACCTTTTGATAAAAAACGCTGGCAAAAAGTTTTACAAACAAGAATCAGTTTTGCTGAAGAAAAAGGCTTACCCAAAGAGTTAATTAAAAAAATTTATAAGATAATTCATCAGTTTTCTTTAGAAATTGAGAAAAAAATATGAGATTTTCTTTATTTGCCAAAAATTCAGCATCTTACTTTTTTGCCAATTATTTAAAAAAAGTAAGACAATATGAGAAAGAGAAAGGTATAAAAGTAACCGACTTAACTGTTGGTTCACCTAGTTACCCCCCATCAAAAAAATATTTAAAAAAACTTCAAGAGCTTATTTTTGAGGAAAAAAATTATTTGTATCCAGGATATAGCGGCGATAAAGATTTAAAAAAAGCCTTATCTTCTTGGTATCAAAGAAGGTTTAATGTTTTTTTAGATGAGGATTGTTTTTTGCCGGTTTTAGGTGGCAAAGATGCGATAAGTCACTTACCGCCTTTGGTTTTGAATAAAAACGATAAAATCTTAGTCCCCAATCCTGGTTATCCGGGATTTTTTGGGACAGTGCCTTTTTTTTACGGCAAAGTGGTTTTTTACCCTCTTTTTGAAAAAGATAATTTTTTAATTAACTTTTCATATTTGGAAAAACTTATCGATAAAAAAACCAAAGCCATTTTTGTCAATTATCCTTCAAATCCAACTGGCGCTTTAGCTGATAAAAGTTTTTTGGAAAAGTTAGTTGACTTTTGTCTTAAAAAAAATATATTTTTATTTTATGACAATGCTTATTCTGAGATTTACTTTGATTCTCAAAAAAAACCACCAAGCATTTTTGAGATAAAAAATGCCAAAAAAATCGCTTTGGAGATTGGTTCTTTTTCCAAAACTTTTTCTTTTGCTGGGTTGCGTTTGGGATGGGTTGCCGCTGAAAAAGAAGTGATTGACAAGTTTTTAAAAATCAAATCGCAGTTTGACTCGGGTGTCCCTTTGCTTTTTCAAAAACTTGCTTCTTATGCTTTAGATAATTTTGATAACGATTGGTATCAAAAAATGATTAATTTTTATCAAAGTCAACGCGATTATCTTTTTTCTTTTTTTAAAAAAATTGGATTAGAAGTAAAACTGCCTTTGGCTGGGCTTTATTTGTGGATTAAAGTGCCAAAAGATTTTTCCAATGGTTTTTTCTTTGCTGATTATCTTTTAGAAAAATATCAAATCGCCGTCACCCCAGGCGAGGCTTTTGGTAGCTGCGGAAAAAAATATATTCGGGTTAGTTTTTCTTCAAAAATTGAAAAAAAATTATGAAAAAAACAGTGGCAATTGTTGGTTATGGTCGGTTTGGAAAGGTTTTGGAGCGGCTTTTAAGGGATGATTTTTCATTGGTAATTGTTAAAAGAGAAAATCCCTTTGATATTCAAAAAGCTTGGGTTGTCTTTTATGCTGTTCCGATTTCTTCTTTTGAAAAAGTGTTAAAAAGTCATAAGAATTATTTTAAAGACGATCATTTACTGATTGATGTTTTATCGGTAAAAGTTCACCCCAAAAAAGTTTTTGAAAGGATTTTAAAAGGAAAAAAAACGCAGGCGATGCTTACTCATCCAATGTTTGGTCCTGATAGTAGTAAAAACGGTTTTTTGGGACTACCCATTGTTTTGAATCAATTTAAAGCCTCAGATGAAAACTATCAATTTTGGAAAAGTTTTTTTCAAAAAAAAGGACTGCGGGTAGTTGAGCTAGAAGCAGAAGAACACGATAAAATGGCGGCCTATTCTCAAGGCGTTACCCATTTTATCGGCCGCCTTCTTCAAAAATTTTACTTTAAAAAAACACCAATTGATACTTTGGGAGCAAAAAAACTTCACGAGGTGATGGAGCAAACTTGCAATGATACTTGGCAGCTTTTTTTTGATTTACAAACTTTTAATCCCTATACTAAAAGCATGCGTTTAAAGTTGGGGCGGGCTTATGATTTTTTGTTTAATAAACTTTTGCCAAAACGAGTCAATAAAAAATATCTTATTTTTGGGATTCAGGGAGGAAGAGGTAGTTTTAACGAAGAGGCACTTTTGACATATGTTAACGAAAAAAATATCAAAAATTATAAAATCCGCTATCTTTATACAACCAAAAATGTTTTTAAAGCTTTGTATCAAGGTAAGATTGATTATGGCGTTTTTGCCATTGTTAACTCTCGTGGCGGGATAGTTGACGAATCAGTTGAAGCAATGGTTAACTATAAATTTCGTATTGTTGATAAAATAACCATTTTTATCCGCCATTTTTTAATGAAGAAAAAAGAAATTCCTTTTTCCAAAATCTCTCAAATTATGGCTCATCCCCAAGTTTTTGCCCAGTGTCAAAATAATTTAAAAAAGAAATACCCCCATTTAAAACTTATAAGTGGCAAAAACGAGATGATTGACACGGCCAAAGCTGCCAAAGCCTTATCACAAGGAAAAATAGATAAAAACACTGCCATTTTAGGACCAAAAATATTAAGTGAGATTTATGACTTTGAAATAGTTGATGCTGATTTGCAAGATGATAAAGAAAACAAAACGACTTTTTTGATTGTGAAAAGAGGATAAAAATTAACCTAATTAACCTAATTGATCTAATTGTTATTCCTTGATTTTTGATTCGAAGAGCGAAAATACCTAACCTGGCCGTAGGCAGGTTTTAAGATTTTTTTCTGTCATCGTGAATTTACCTGCCTGCCGGCAGGCAGGTTTCAGGATCTCGTTGGGATGCTGAAACAAGTTCAGCATGACAATATACATCTTTCCCTTTTTATCCTATAATCTTATTAA
Source organism: Microgenomates group bacterium (assembly GCA_028276105.1). Classification (GTDB taxonomy): domain Bacteria; phylum Patescibacteriota; class Microgenomatia; order UBA1406; family GWC2-37-13; genus RSWP21. Next base: position 4,392 of record JAPYWZ010000016.1, read on the forward strand.
AATCTTGTGTACACAAGTTTTTTAAAGGCTTTAGGTTAATATTACACTCTAATCTTAATTTTTTACCAACCAAATTTTTAAAAGAACCTTGTGACAAGTGGGTAGGATTACCCCATAACTAGGACTTGACAAGAAGAAGAAGTAAAATTAGGTATTTTTATAAAAAAATGAAAGGAGGTAAACAAATATGCCTAATCTTCTTAAGACTAAAGAGGGGGGGTCATGGGGGGATTGGAGCTGTATAGGAGATGTTATGAGAACTATAGCATTTGGTTTACTTGATAGGTTAAGACCAAATCCTAAGGGTATTTTGACAAACACGATTCAAGAAAGAAGTGGTTTTGGGGTGCCATTGCCATATGGTGATGGTGACACATTTTATGTAGCCCAAAATAAAGAAGGAGAAACATTTTGTTTTGTTGACTGGAGGAGAGAAGATGAAGAATTTAATTTATGGAGTTCTCAATATGGTTTAGCTTTAAGAGAGCGTTTTCAAAAAGAATTGGAAAGAAGAGGATTGAAGGAAAAAATTGATGAGATGCTAGCACAACCGGGAATAACTCCACAAGAATTTTTTATGTTTCTGGAACAACACAATATTTTAGTTAGAGGACCTCTTCCTCCGAATCTTGAGGCTATGTTAAGAAGAGAAAAAAATGTAAGAGGTTATTGGATGCCGGAAGATTTATTTACATTAGCGTATGGTTATAGAAACGAAGAAGAAAAAGAATAATCCTGAAACGCACCTGTTTTTGGATTTAAAGAGTAAAAAATGATATAAGGTTGCTAATCTTAGTAAGAAGAATATATAATATTCTTATGTCCAAAAAATCTTCCTCAAAAATCCCCAAATCTTTACAATGGGTTTTGTGGTCGGCGGATGTTGATAAGTTGGATAAGGAAAAAGATAAGTATTATATTATTCATCAGATATTGATTTATGGTGGGATAGAGGAGGTTAAGTGGCTTTTTAGCAATTATTCAAAAAAAGAAATAGTCGATGTTTTTCTTCAACCCTACAAAAACTATCCCAAAAAAATTTTTTATTTTGTTAAAAATTTTGTCTTAAATCTCAAAAACAAAAAAATCGATGAAGACGCCTATGTTACCTCTATATATGGACCAATTAGAAAAAGAGCGGCAAGAAGTTTTTAAAAAGCTCAAAAGCTTCTCCTCTCAATTTGTGTTAGCCGGGGGGACAGCGATTATGCTCCAAATTGGTCATCGAAAATCATTTGATTTTGATTGTTTTTGTGAAGCGGCCGAATTACCTTTCGACTTATTAACTAAAGTTAACAAAGTTTTTGGTCGATCGTTCAAAATATTTTTTGAAAGTTCAGAAATTCTTATCATAAGAACTGAAAAAGAGATTGATATTAGTTTTGTTGCTCATCCATTCAAAATTTTACGTCCGGTGATAAAAACTCCGTGGATTAGCCTTTTTCATTTAGACGATTTAGTAGCCAACAAAGCTTATACCATCGGTCGACGTAATACTTGGCGAGATTATGTTGATCTTTTTTTCTTTTTGAAATGGCGACTTTATTCGATTGAAAAGATAATCGCTTTAGCCAAAGAAAAATTTGGGGGTGAGTTTAATGAGAAGTTGTTTTTAGGTCAACTGGTGTATTTTGATGATATTAAAATTGTGCCAACAGTTTTTCTTAAAGAGTCTTATACTGACGATGAGATCAAATCTTTTTTAGAAAAAGAGGTTGAAGCTTATATTAAAAAAATCTTACCAAGGTAGACTATTTTATTTCAGATTGTTATTAAGCATTATTCTATCTTGAAGACGGCCGCATCAGAAATAGAATTTTTTAGTCAGACTTGGTAAAATATTCAAATGAAAAATAATTACTGTCAAATTTATCTTGTTCGTCATGGGGAGACGGATTGGAACGCCAAGGGGCTTTTGCAAGGCCAAAGTGATATTCCTTTAAATAAAGAAGGGGAAAAACAGGCAATTGAGGCAGCCAAAAAACATTTTAAAAAAATAAAATTTGCGGCAATTTTTTCTTCGGATTTACTAAGGGCGAAGAAAACGGCTGAACTTATTGCTTTGGAAAAGAAAATGGCGGTTGAAACATCAACTCTTCTTCGCGAGCGTGATTTTGGTCCGTTTGAAGGAAAACATTGGCAAGAGGTGGAAAAGAAGTTGAGAATGAGTATTAAAGAGTTTAGGATGTTGTCAGATGAAGTGGCTAAAAAACTGGGGATTGAATCGGATGAAAAGATGATGGAGCGGTTTTTGCGATTTTTGCGAGAAGTTGCGGTTGCTTATCGGGGTAAAAATGTTTTGATTGTTACTCACGGAAGTGTGATGCGGGTTTTTTTGACAAAACTAGGTTATCTTTCCAAAGAAGAATCACGTCAGGTTTTTATTAAAAATTTAGCTTTTATTAAAGTTTTATCGGATGGAGTTGATTTTTTTGTTAAAGAGGTTTTTGGAGTGGAGAAAAAATAACGTTTTTTGGTAAAATTTTTAAATGAAAAGAAATAAATCTTATTTAATTTTAAAGGCGATTAGGGAAGCAAAGAAGATTTTAATTAATGTTCATCCCCATGCCGATTTAGATTCAATAAGTAGTGCTTTAGCCTTTAAAAAAGTAATTGAACAAATTGATAGTAAAAAAAAGATTTTGATAGTTTCGCCAGAAGTGATAAAAGAAGATTTTTCTTTTTTAGGAGAAGAAGTTAAAAATATAAAAGTAATTAATTTTTCTTCATTTGATTTTTCCTCTTTTGATTTGTTTTTGATTTTAGATGCTTCAAGTGATGATCGAGTCACCGGTTCAAAAAAAATCTTTTTGCCAAAGTCGATAAAAAAAATTGTTGTTGATCATCATTTAAATAATAGAATTGTTGCTGATATTAAGTTAATTAATGAAGAGGCATGTGCTACTTGTGAAATATTGTTCAAACTTTTTTCTGATTGGCAGATAAAAATTGACCGTTATTTGGCTACTTTGATTTTGGCGGGAATGGTTGGGGATACGGTTTTTTTTAGATATTTTTCAGACGTTAAAAATCAATGGAAAATGGTGGAAAAACTTTTGGCTTTGGGCGCAGATTTTGACTTGATTAAAAAAAATTTTTTTAGTTATTCTTTTTCCTTCGTTAAATTTTTAGGCGAATTTTTACGTCGGTTAAAAATCGATGAGGGGAGAGTTAATGATAAAAAGACAAAATTTGCCTGGGCGGCGATGAGTTTTACTGATTATCAACAATTTGGTTTGCTATCAACCGGTCAAAGTTTTGTTGCTGACTTGTTTTTAGCGGCGATAAAAGAAGTCGATTTTGGTTTTTTGATTTTGGAAAAAGAGAAAAACAAACTGTCGTTAAGTTTTCGTTCAAAAGAAGAAATTAATGTGGCGGAAATTGCTCAAAGGTTAGGAGGAGGGGGTCATAAAAATGCCGCTGGGGCAACGGTTGAGGGAGAGTTTGAGAAGATGGTAGAGGAGATTTTGAAGGTGGTTAAAAGTAGTTGAAAGATGTGTATCTTTAATAAGGTTAAAATTATATAGATTCCTGATTGAGTCAGGAATGACAATTTATATAGATTACTAAATACACCCGCTCTTTGAATTTGAAGGTGATTTTTGATTTATTTTTTAGGTGTTATTTTTTAGGTATTTTTGTGATTTTTGGGGTTGGCGTTGGTGTTTGTTGCGGATCGATGCCTTGAAAGATTATTTTTATTGCTTTTTGAATTTCTTCGAAGTTTGTTTCTCCAGCTTTTGGGATAAGGATGTATTGGCCATCATCAGAAATGCTTTCATCTAAATAATTTTTAGTTGATAAGATGTAAGTAAAAAACTGATATTTTTCCGCATAAACTATTTCTTTGGAAAATTTTGGGATTTGAGAAAGAGGAAAATCGGTTTTAAAGTGATCACCCAGTTGATCTAAAAGAGGAGGAATTTTAGTAATTAAATTAAGGGATAAGATCTTATCTTTAACCGCTTCAAGAAGAAGATGTTGACGACGGGCTCTTGAAAAATCAGAACCATCTTCTAAAGAATGACGGGAGCGAGCAAATTTTAAAGCCGTTTCTCCATTCATATGAGTTTTTCCTTTTTTAAAAACCAAAGTTTCATAGCGACAAGGAAAGGCTAAATGAGGGGATTCGGTGGCGTTTTTCAAAAACTCATCCAGTTTTGGATTGTCTTTTAAAAGCCGTTCTTTATCTTCCGGATTATAACCTGGCTTTAAAAATGGTTCAACTTCTTTAAACATTTTTTCGGTTTCTTCATCACAAAGATCGTTTTCTTTACCATCAATGGGGTAGGCAGGATCGGTAAATGATTTTTCAACTTCAACATCAACACCCCCTAAAATATCAATCGCTTTTTTAAACCCCTCAAAGTCAATCGCCGCATAATAGTCAATTGGGACATCAAAGATTTTTCCGATAATAAATTTGGTAAAATTAGCATCATCTTTTTTGCCTAAAAATTTTTCGTTAATTTGAGGATAGTTTTTTGGGAAAAGCTCCATCTGATAAACGGCATTGATTTTTGAAAAGAATTTTGTGCCATCTTTTGTTGGCAAAGGTACCCAAAGATCACGGGGAAGAGAGACGAGGCTTGCTTTTTTATTTTTTATATCTAAATGAAAAATCATGATTGTGTCTGTTAAATAAGCTCCTTCGTGTTTTCCACCCCCATAACCAAAGATTAAAAAGTTAAATTCGGTTTTATCATTTTGGATTTTACCATTTTTTGGGGTGTAGATTTTTTGATAGAAGCGATTGATTTTTAAACTAACAAAAACAAGATAGGCTAAAAAAATACCAACAATGATTAAAAAAAGTTTCTTCATAAAGAATGATTATACCTTAAAATTAAAAATTTTAAATCTTCACCTTCTTTAAAATATTTTCAATCGCTTTATCATTTATTCGATGATATCTTCCACGATGAGAAAGTAAAGCGCCAGAAAAAGTTTTGGGAATATGTAAAAGCTCATGAATTAAAGTTTTTATTTGATCACGTTTTGATAGTTTATCAAAGCGCTTAGCATTAACCTCAATAATATAACAAGGTTTTATCCCGCAAACTTCGGCAAACAACCGGCTCATTCCCCAGATTCGAGCAATTGCCCGCGTTTTTACATCAAACGAGCGAATACAATAGATTCTTTTTTCATCAATATACTTCATTTTTAATTGGTTGATTAATTGATTGACTTTTTCTTTCACATCTTGGGCGATTTTATAGCGCATATTTTTATTTTAAAAAATCTAACTCAAAAGAAGAAAAACCAACTTTTTTCATTTTTTCAATGGCTTTTTCTTTGTCTTTTTCTTCTTTTAAAA
>JAPYWZ010000029.1 GCA_028276105.1 Microgenomates group bacterium
ACGCCTCGTAAGTTTCTCTTAAATCATAAGGAAAAACAATCCAAGCATCAATTATTTTTTGATAAAAGTTGGGAATAAACTGGGTTTTTGGTTTGATATAGGGGGCGCAAGTTAGGAGATTTTTTACCGGTTTTTCTTGAAAATATTTTAAAGCGCGAATAAAGGTTTTGCCGGTGTCTGAGACTTCATCAACGATCAATATCGATTTATCTTTTAAATCGATTTCTGAAACTTCAATAATTTCTGGTTCTTTTAACTGTTTGAGATTGGTATAAGAGGAAATAACAATGTTGGATATTGGAAGTTTTAAAAAATCAGAAAGGATGCGGGCGGGAATTAAACCACCACGCGAAATAGCAATTAAGCGGTCGATTTTTACTTTTGACTCTTGTATTTTTTTTCCTAAAAAAAGACAGTCTTTGTAAAATTGTTCCCAAGAAAGTTTGAAAAAGCGCATATTTTATAATATCATAATTTTTAATGAGAAAAATAATTTTTTTGTTTTTGGTTTCTTTTTATTTGTTATTTGGGATAAAAGGAGTTTGGGCTGAGGAGATAAAAAGTTTTAAGGTTAATATTGTGATCAACAAAGACGGGACGATTGATGTTAAAGAGACAATTGTTTACGATTTTGGTCATCTTTATCGGCATGGAATTTATCGGGAGATTCCTTTTATAAAAACAAATAAAGAGGGGAAAAAATTTAAGTTGGATTTTTCCCAGTTTTCTGTCGTTGATGAAAATCAAAGGCCCTATCGTTTTCAAAAAATACTTGCCGATGAAAAAATCCGCTTAAAAATTGGTGATCCACAAAAAAAGATTTCTGACGTCCACACCTACATCATAAGCTACAAAGTAGCGGGCGCTTTAACTTATTTTTCTGATCATGATGAGCTTTATTGGAATGCGACCGGTAATGATTGGCCAGTTTCTATCAAAGAGGCGGTTGTTGAAGTTGAACTGCCGGAAAAAATTGATGAAAGTCAACTAAAAGCTTCTTGTTATACCGGACGTTATGGGACAACTACTTCTTTATGCCAAATATTTTTTAACCATCTTAACAACGATCGTATAAAGATGGTAATAAAAACTACTTCAAGTTTAGGTTATAAAGAAGGGCTAACTTTTATTTTGGGTTTTCCAAAAAATATCGTTTCCGTGTTGGAGCCAAAAGAGTATACGCCTTTTTGGGAGACAATTTTTGGGAAAATATTGGCTTTTTTGTTGAAGATTTTGGCTTTGTTTTGGTATTTGATTTTGCCTTTTTATATTGCTTATCTTTGGTTTAAGTATGGTCGTGATCCAAGAGGTGATGTTGGCGTAATATCATCTTGGTTTGATCCACCAAAAACACCCGATGGCAAAAGATTTCTTACTCCTGCTGAAATTGGGGTTTTGGGCGATGAGACAGTGGATTTAAAAGATATTTCGGCAACAATTATCGATCTGGCAAGACGAGGGTATTTGCGGATTGAGGAGAGAAAAAAGGGTGAGTTTTGGCTTTTAAAAACGGAAAAAGAAGAAACTGATCTTTTGCCTTTTGAAAAAATTTTATTGGATAAGTTTTTTAAAAGTAAGGCTGAGATAAATTTAAAAAAAGAAGAGCTTTACCAAGAGGTTGAGGAGGTAAAAAAGGCAATTTATGAGCAGGTGGTTTTGACTGGTTTATTTCCAGAAAATCCGGAAAAAATAAGAAGTCTTTATTATATTTTGCTGGCTTTGAGTATTTTTACGGCCAACTTTTTACTCTTTTTTTCTTCATTAATTTTTGGTCTTCGTATGCCAAGAAAGACCAAAGCTGGGGTTGAGGCTAAAAACATTGCTTTTTCCTTAAGAAACTTTTTAAAGTCTCAAGAAAGACAGCTGACATTTCAAGCTGATAAACAGATGCTATTTGAGCGGCTTTTGCCTTATGCCATTGTTTTTGGGGTAGAAAAGATTTGGGCAAAAAGATTTGAGAATTTAGGAATTGTCCCACCTTCTTGGTATCAAAGCTATTCTTCAAAAGGCACTTTTAATAGTGTTTATTTTGTCAATGATCTTAATTCCTCAATCTCAAGTTTTAAACAAGCAGCCACCCCAACTACCAGTTCTTCTGGTTTTTCTTCCGGATTTTCTTCCGGTGGTGGGTTTTCTGGTGGGGGTGGTGGCGGTGGTGGGGGAGGGAGTTGGTGAAACGAAATCACCAAGCACCAAACATCTAGCATCTAACACCTAACACCAAGCACATAACACCTTAAAAAGTGTAACGTATAACGTGTAACGTGAAACATAAATATTAAATGTTCAACGTTAAACGTTAAACAATGTCATTCTTGATTTAATCAGGAATCTATAAAATTTTTACTTCTTTTTAAGATATTATAGATTCCCGCTTTCGCCAAGTCTGACTTGGCTTCCGCAAAAAAGGGAATGCTAAGAACTATTAACGTCTCTTAAAAGATTATAAATAAGGATTATAAATGTGTGATAATCTCATCTTATGTCAAATACAAATCACGATCGTGAGTTTTTTTTGACAAAGGAAAAGCAAGGCAAAGCAATCTTTCAATTAGGTAAAAGTTTTAAAAATAGGTAAAAGTTTTAAAAAGTTGAAAGAATAAAATTTCCAAATTGTTTTATAATTAAAATTAGCGATGAAACAAGCGAGATTGTATGAAAAATTAGGGGATGATTTGGTCCGTTGCACGGCTTGTTCTTGGTATTGTCGTATCGCCCCCAATCAGGTTGGGATTTGTGCCACCCGTTTAAATCAAAAAGGAAAACTTTATTCTTTAGTTTATGGCTTGGCGATTAGCTTGCATCTTGATCCGGTTGAGAAAAAACCCCTTTATCATTTTTATCCAGGAGAAAAACTTTTATCTTTTGGCACTTGCGGTTGTAATTTTGGTTGTTTATTTTGTCAGAATTGGGAAATGTCAAATCAAATCAAAAATCAAAAATCAAAAATCAAAAATTTAAAAAAAGAGTTGACTAATTTTATTAAGGCAATGTCGAAAAATATAACGCCAAAAGAGATAGTTGAGATGGCAGTAAATTTTGGGGCAAAAGGTATCGCCTATACCTACAATGAGCCGGCGATTTTTGTTGAGTTTGCCCATGATTGTATGGTTTTAGCAAAGAAAAAGGGCTTGAAAAATGTTTTTGTTTCCAATGGTTTTGAGTCCAAAGAAAGCTTTGACTATATCAAAGATTATTTAGATGCGATTAATATTGATTTAAAAAGTTTTCAGAGTAGTTTTTATCAAAAAATTTGTTTGGCTAAAATTGAGCCGGTAAAAGAAAATATTAAACGATATTTTGAAGCTGGAATTGAAACCGAAGTGACGACTTTAGTTATCCCAGGCTACAACGATAGTCAAAAAGAGTTAGAACAAATTGCCCAGTTTTTAGTCTCAATCTCGTCTGATATTCCTTGGCATATTTCTGCTTTTTATCCGGCTTATAAAATGTTAGATGTCCCACCAACACCAGTTGAGAAATTGATTTTAGCCTATGAAATTGGGAAAAAGGCTGGGTTAAAGTATGTTTATGTGGGTAATGTTTATGATCCTTTACGTTCGTCAACTTTTTGTTCCAAATGTGGAGCGATGTTAGTAAAAAGAGAAGGTTATTTGGTTTCAATCGTTAATTTAAAAAATGGTGCCTGTAGTAAGTGTGGGGAAAGAATTTATGGAAGGTTTGATTAGAAGTCTTTTGAAGTTTTAAAATGACCACTTTTCGTCAACCGGCTGTTTCTGGTCTTTTTTATCCCAAAGAAAAAAGACAGTTGGAGGAGCAAATTCTTTCTTTTTTAAAAAAAGCAAAAAAGGAAGATTTAGAAAAGCCAAAGATTTTAATTGTTCCGCATGCGGGAATTGTTTATTCTGGTCAAACAGCGGCTTTTGGTTTTAAACAGGTAGAAGGCCAAGATTTTAAAAGAGTTGTTCTTTTGGGAGCTTCTCATACTTCATGGTTTTCTTATGCGGCGGTTGATGATTCGGATTTTTGGCTGACTCCTTTGGGACAGGTGGCATTGGATAAAGATTTTATTGATTTTTTAACTGACGGAAAATATATAGTAAAAGATAAACGTCCGTTTATAAACGAGCATTGTTTAGAGGTGGAGTTAATTTTTTTGCAAAAGGTTTTAACAGATTTTACGATCGTTCCTATTTTGTTAAGTGAAGCTGATGATTTTTTAATAGAAAAATTGGCGGAAAAAATAGCTTCAAAAATTGATGATAAAACTTTAGTCGTTGTTTCCTCAGATCTTTCTCATTATCCGCCCGATGAGGTGGCCAAAAAAGCCGATCAAAAAACAATTGAGGCAATTTTGTCGGGAGAAAGAGAGATTTTTGAAAAAAAGATTTTTGAAATTGAAAACAGTGGTCTTTTGGGATTGGAAACTGCCGCTTGTGGACAAAAAGCAATAAGTTTGGCTTTGGCTTTAGCAAAGCGTTTGGGTGTTTATTTTAAATTAATTCATTATTCTACCTCCGCTGATGTTTCATTGGATTTTTCTCGGGTGGTTGGCTATGCGGCAATTGGCGGGTATTTAAAACAAAATAAAGATGATGAAAACTTTTTTTTGGATGAGAAGGTGCAAAAAGAGGCTTTAAAAATTGTTAAAGATACTTTGCAAGGTTTTTTTAAAAAAGGAGTTATCCCAAAAATTAAAGTCAAAAGCAAAAGTTTGTTTAAAAATCTTGGTTGTTTTGTAACTCTTAAAAAAAATGGAAAACTTCGCGGGTGTATTGGCGAGTTTCCTTCAGATAAACCCCTTTGGCAGGTGATTCAAAAAACGGCTTTGGCTTCAGCTTTTGAGGACCCGCGTTTTTTTCCTTTAAAAAAAGAGGAGTTGAGGGGTTTGGAGATTGAGATCTCAATTGTTTTTCCTTTAAAAAAAATCGATGATTGGCAAAAGATAAAACTAGGGATGGATGGGGTGTTGATTGAAAAAGAAGGAAGGCGGGGTGTTTTTTTGCCCCAAGTAGCCAAAGAAACAGGATGGAGTTTAGAGGAGTTTTTGGAAAATCTTTGTTTAGAAAAAGCCGGTTTACCAAAAGATTGTTATAAAGATCCAAAGACAAATATTTATGTTTTTAGAGTGCAGAGTTTTTTGGGAAAATAAATCAGATAAATCGAAGTTGAGAAATACGAATGATACGAATAAATATGCGAATGACGCGAATTATGCGAATATAAAAGAGAGATAAATAGAGATTTATAGAGATAAGTAGAGATTGATGGAGATAAATAGAGATAAATAGAGATTAATGGAGATTAATGGAGATTGGGAGAGTAAAAAAAATTAATGTAAAAAGTAGTGTAAACCAAGTCTGACTTGATAAACATTGTGTAAAAGTTGTGTAAGCGTGGTGTAAAAGTAAGATTTATGTCATTCCTGAGTAAGCAGGAATCTATATAGTCATACCTTAAATATAAAAAAGAGGTTAAAGATTTTATAGATTCCTGATCGGAGTCAGGAATGACAAAATAATAATTTAATGTTTAACTAATTGTTGTTTCTTTTTCCAAAAATAATAAACCACCACTAAGGGGATAATGATTGGGAGATAAACAAAAGCCCAAATTAAAACGGTGGCTATCTTTCGCAAAAATAAAATCAAAGACCGGACCGCTTGTTTAAAAACAAGCTTTGGACTCCAGTTATCAGTTGGCGCATAGGGAAGGGTAAGTTCGTCGGTTGAAAGATAGATGGTTATTTTGGCCAAGGCAGCACTTTTCTCAAGATATTGTTTTTGGCCAACGAGGGCATCAATTTGCCCCTGAAGATTAATAAGCTCCCGTTGTATTTCAAGAATATCTTGGATATGGCTTGCTTTTTCCATAATTTCTTCAAACTTAGTTTTAGTTTTGTATAAAGTAGTAAGGCGGGCTTCAATATTGATATATTCCTCAGTCACATCGGTTCCAGAAAGGTTTTCAGAAACCACTTTTACCGCCAGTTTTTTAAATTCAGCCAAAGCTTGGTCAAGTTTTTTGGCAGGAATGCGAACGGTGATGGTGGCGGAGGGGGCTTCTTTTGGATTGTCAAAATAACTTTGAACCATAAAACCACCCATTTTTTCTGTTTTTTCTAAAATCTTTTTTTGGGTGTAAGAAACATTTTTTACCACTAAAGAAAGATAAGACTCTTTAGTAATTAAGCGATTTTGGGTTTCAGTGGGTTTTGGGGAGGAAAATGATTCGTTTGTTGGCCCATCAATTGCGAATTTTTCTGTTTTTGGGTAATAGCCTTGTTCTTTTAAGATAAAGGGGAAGTTTAAGATTTTATTTTTTAAAAGAAGAAAAAAAATAATTAAAATCAAGAAAGTAGTTAATTTATTTTTTTTAATCCAGGAAAAACAAAAGTTTACCATTTTTTCATTTTATTTTATGTTAATAAAAGGCACTGATTGACTACCCATATAAGTAGGAAGCCGGCCATCCCATTTTTCAATGGCCATTTTTTGAAGGACTAATGGATCAATTGATTGTCGCAAAAGTTCTTGGGCTTTAGCCTCACCTTCGGCTCGAGTGATTTTTTGTTCTTTGATATATTTTTCTTGTTCAGCTCGATATTCTTCGGCTTTTACTTTTTCTTTTTCAATCTGTTTTTGTTCAACCGCTGAGACATAGTCGGGACTAAACTTTAGTTGGCGAATTAGGATTTCGTCAAGAATCAACCCATTTTCAGCAAATTTTTTGGCAAGAATTTTTTGAAGTTTTTCTTGAAACTTAAAGACATCGCCAGTGTAAAGATCTTGGGCTTTAAATTCTCGCGCCACATTTCTTACCACCGAGCGGGTTTCGGTTTTTACCAGTCTTTCAACAATCAGACTTTCTGATCCTAAATTTTCCGCTACCCAAATAATTTTTTTAGGATCAATTTGAAACCGGACACTGTAGCGGATACTTACTTGTTGGCCATCTTGAGTGGTAGAATCAACTGGGTTATCGCGATAATCAGAAAGACTTTGTGAAGGAGATTCACTGGTTTCATAAACCAGTTTCTGGGTGGAGTAAAAAACTGGTTGTTCAATAAAAGGAATTTTAAAATTTAGTCCTGGTTCAGCGGTACGAACAATCTTTCCAAAACGAGTGACGATGGCAATTTTTCCATAAGAAACGGTAAAAAAGAAAGAAGAAGATCGCAAAAGAGGAATAAAAACAAAAAAAAGAAAAATAAGAGTAAGGATTAAAGGAATTTTTTTTTGGAGATTGGTTTTGTTTAATTTGTTTAAAAAGTTTTCCATTTTTTTAAAAATTGATTAATATTTATTGATCATTAAAATCAGGAATGTTTGGAATATTGCTAGGTGGGTTAGAAGAAGGGGGAGGTGGTGGTTGATTGGGATTGGCTTTTTGCTCTAGATCAGAAAGGATTGAAGATAAAGGATCAGCGGGCTGAGAAGAAGTGGTGGTTGGTGCTTGGTTAACAACGGGTGGAGTTTGAGTTGGTGGAGGAGCGGTTGGTGATTGAGTAGGTTGAGGAGGGGGCGCAGAAGAAGTTTGCGGTTGAGTGATTGGTTGT
>JAPYWZ010000072.1 GCA_028276105.1 Microgenomates group bacterium
TCGATTTTTAAAAAGAGTCTGGGAGATTTATCAAAGTCAGTATCAAGAAGCAAGTGGTAAGTATCAAGAAGATAAGAATTTAGTTTCCAAGTTGAATAAAACAATTAAAAAAGTAACCGATGATATTTCTCAAATTAAGTTTAATACGGCAATTGCTGCAATGATGGAGTTTGTCAATGAATGGGAAAAGGCGTTAAACGTTAAACATTCAACGTTAAACGTTAATGAGGCGAAAAAATTTTTACAGATTTTAGCCCCATTTGCACCATTTTTAACTGAGGAAATTTGGCGGGAAGTTTTTGGAGAAAAAACATCGATTCACTTATCTTCTTGGCCAAAAGCAGAAGTAGTAGAGGATGAGGAGGTTGTTATACCAATCCAAGTTAATGGAAAGTTAAGAGGAACAATAAAAGTTAAAATTAAAGAGGCAAAAGACAAAATTTTTATTGAAAAGGAGGCTTTAAAAGATGAGAAGATTAAGAAGTATTTAGAAGGAAAAAAGTATAAATTTATTTATGTTGAAGGGAAAGTGGGGAATTTTGTTATCGAAAACTAAAATTAATTTTCTTCATTTAAACGAAATTGAAGCGCTTCAGCGATATGATAACTTTCAATTTTTTCCTTTCCTTCAAGATCGGCAATGGTTTGGGAAACTTTTATAATCTTAAAATATGATCTTGCCGAAAGAGAAAAACGAGAGATTGCTTGTTTTAAAAGACTTTCTGCCTCAGTGGTTAGATGACAAAATTCTTTTATTTCTTTGGGAGTCATTTCGCCGTTAGTTTTTATTGAAGTATTTTTAAAACGCTTTTTTTGGCGTTCATAGGCAGAGATTACTTTTTCTTTGATTTTACTGCTTTTTTCGCCGCCAGAATAATGGGCTAGTTTTTCTTCATCAACCGGGGGTAATTCTACATGAATATCAATTCGATCAAGAATTGGGCCAGAAAGGCGTTTTTTATATTTAATAATGGAAGATGGAGAACAGCGGCAGGCTTTTTTTGGATGACCTAAATAACCACAAGGACAGGGGTTAGAGGCGGCCAAAAGTAAAAAGCGACTGGGAAATGTGATACTTCCTAAGGCACGAGAGATGGTAACGATCCCATCTTCCAAAGGTTGGCGCAAAGCCTCCAAAACTGAACGGGGAAATTCGGCAAACTCGTCTAAAAATAAAACTCCCCGATGAGCAAGAGAAATTTCACCAGGGGCTGGATTAGTTCCTCCGCCAATAAGACCTATTCGTGAAGTGGTATGGTGAGGCGCACGAAAAGGGCGATTTGTAATAAAATCTTTTTTATTTAAAAGACCAGCCACTGAGTAAATTTTTGAAACTTCCAAAATTTCTTCTTTTTCCATTGGAGGAAGAATGGAGGAAAAGGCACGACAAAGCATTGTTTTTCCAGCACCGGGTACCCCGCGAAGATGAATGTTGTGAAAACCGGAAGCAGCAATCGTTAGCGCTCTTTTTGCCTGTTCTTGACCGTAAATATCAGCAAAATCAAATTCGTACTTTTCTTCACTTAAAATTTCTTCAATTTTTAAATGAGGTTGAGGTAAAAGTTCTTTTATTTGATTAAGATGAAGAATAATATCGGTTAAATTTTTTGCCGGATAAAGTAAGAGATTTTCAATAATTGAGGCTTCTAAAGAATTTTGTGGTGAAAGAAAAAGATTTTTTATTTTTTTTTCTTTGGCCATTAAGGCAATTGGTAAGGCACCAGGAACTTTGCGAATTTCTCCTTTTAAAGATAATTCTCCTAAAAATAAACTTTGGGAAAGAATCTCAGTTTTAATTTTTCCTGATGCCGCCAAAATTCCAATAGCAATTGGCAGATCAAAACCAGAGCCGGCTTTTGGGATATCAGCGGGTGCTAAGTTAACTGTAATTCTTGAATCAGGCATCGAAAACCCAGCGTTGACTATAGCCGCTCTTACTCTTTCTTTGGCTTCATCAACGGCTTTATCAGGAAGGCCAACAATAGTGAAGGTAGGAAAACCACGATTGGCCACATCCACCTCAACTTCAATTAAAACTCCATCTAAACCAATCGTTGTTCCAGAAAGTATTTTTGCCAACATAGAGTATTTAATTTATTTTATTTTGGGCAAAACTATTTTGTCTATAGTCTATCGTCAACAAAAATAAAAAGAAAGATTGTTTTATCAATTAATTTTAAATTTGAGACTGGGAGCGATTTTTTTGGTAGTAAAAGAAAAGAAGAGCAAAAACGGTAGTAATTAGAATTAAAAGAATTAAAATAGTTAATAAAATCACATTAGTTTTCCCGATTGATGAGAAGGAAGGTGTTTTAGAAGTTGAGGTTGGTGATTGATAAGATGGGAAATAAGAATTAAAACCTGTCGTTGTTTTAGTTGGCAAGATTTTAGTTGGAGTAATCACTTTTCCTTTTTCATCAACAACTTGATTAAGGTTAATTTTGTTTTTTGTTAAATAAGAGGCATTTTGACTTAAAAATTTAGAAGTTGAAAGTTTGATAGTTTCTTTATCTTCTGTTTGATAACGAATCTCATAAGGTTCATTGGGTAATTTGCTGCTTGGGATTTGGAAATAGCCTTTTTCGTCGGTTGTGGTAGTATAGTAGGGAATATTGGAAAAACTTAAATAAATGCCAATTTTTGTATTTGGAAGAACCTTTCTATTTTCATCATAAGCAAAACCTTCAAGGCGGGGAAGGATGGGATTAAGTTGAAGATAAACAGCATTACTTTGCTGAGCAGAAACTTTTTTAAAGATTCTTGTTAATAAAGATTTAATTTTTTCGATTAGGGTTTGTTGATTGAGATTTAAATTCGTTAAATCACTTTTTTCAAATTGAGCATCGGTTATGGATTCGTTTTCTTTTAGTGTGGAAAGAGGAATAGAAAAATTAAATTGGCCAAGATGGTTGGAGAGATAAGAACCAAATACTTCACTTGTTTCTTGACCATTTTCGTCGATGCTTTTTTTATATAAAGTAACTTTAGTAAAGGGATGAGAAGCTTTTCCAAAAAAAACAATTTCTTGGGTGAGTTTATTTATTTGCTGATTAAAACTATAAACCTTAAGTGGATAAGTATAGCCAACATTGTTATTTGGTTTTAAAGGGATATCTCGAAACTCCATTCGATTTAAGACGTTAATAATTTCTCCCGTTTGTGCCGGATAGATTAATGTTTTTGGTTCGTTTGGTTTTCCGTAGCGAGGGTTAAGATAAATATGTTGATAATTTTTACTAATTTCGTTTAAAGAATTTACAGGAAAACTGTAATTTGGGTGAGAAGGAGTAAGTTTGTATTCGCCGTTACTTACAAAAAAACTAAACCCACCATCTTCTAAGGTGATATAGGGATTAACTATGGTAAGTTCTGATCTTTTGGCATCAGTAAATTGGCCATTATACTTTTTTAACAACATTACTTGAACGTTGGGAATTGGTTCCAAAGTTTTTGCATCAAAGACTCGACCGGCTGGATCCCAGGAAATTGCGGCACAATCTTTATCTTGAAAAGGAGGAAACTCAACTTTTCCTTGTTGTAATCCACCTTGACCCATTTGTTGTTCTTCTTGAGTTTGTGCAATAAAAAAACCATACCATTTTCTTGGATATGATTTGGAAGTAGAAGATTGCCATTCTAAAAGAGGAGTCTCACCAGTTGCATTGGTGGTAAAAGGTTGAGGAGTAATTTTTATCGCTTGATTATTTATGATTTTATATATACCATCCCCTTCTCTTGATAGGGAGTATCCGAGTTTATTACTAAGAAGACTAAAGTTGTTTGCTTGAAATATTTTTTGATCTAAGTCATTACTGCCGGTAGTACAAGTGCCAACAGGATGATTATTTTCCGTGTAATAAACACATTCAGCAATATAAACTTCTTTGTT
>JAPYWZ010000073.1 GCA_028276105.1 Microgenomates group bacterium
CACTTGGTAAATCGCGAATATGTCCCATGGTAGCAAAAACATAAAAATCTTTTTTTTGTTCTTTTAATAAACGATTGAAAGTTTTGGCTTTAGTAGGTGACTCAACGATAATCAAAGACATAAAACCTGCCTTTCTTTAGGTAACTTAAGTAACCGATGAACTTCTTTTTCTTTTTCTAAGAAGCTTGCTATCAATCAAAGAACGACGAAGAAGAGCAACCGCTTGTTGTCTTTGATCATCGGTTTTGGCTTGTTCTAATAGTTTTTTTGCTTGCTCTTTTGCCTCTTCAATCATCTTTTCATCAATTTCATCTTGTCCATAAGCCCGAGAAACCAAAACATTAACTATTTCACCATCGGTTTCCAAATACCCCCCACCAATTGCCAAATAATCTTCATTACCATCATATTTTATTTTGACAATCCCTTCTTTTAAAATAGCAAATAAATTGGCATGATGGGGAAGAATAGTAATCTCACCTTCTTCTGTTGGTAAAGTAATTGACAAAATCTCTTTTTCCAAAACCACTTTTTTGGGAGTAATGATTTTTAAATGCAAAGCACTCATTAAAATTAATCAAATTGATTAAATTTCTAACACCTCCTTAGGGTGTTATAGATCGTCACCTCGGAATCTTTGGAAAGACACGCCATGGCATGTCTCTACCTAAAATTAAACCATTCTTTCAATCTCTACCTATCTCCATTTATCTCTACTTATCTCTATTTATCTCTATCAATCTCTATTTATCTCTATCAATCTCTATTTATCTCTTTTCATATTCGCATCATTCGCATACTTATTCGTATCATTCATATTATATTCATACCACTTCTTCAATCGTCCCCTTCATATAAAAGTTCATCTCATTTTTATCATCATGTTTTCCTTCTAAAATTTCAAAACCTCTCACTGTCTCTTCAATTGGGACATATTTTCCTTCTCTTCCCGTAAATGGTTCGGCGACAAACATCGGTTGAGTTAAAAATCTTTGGATCTTTCTTGCTCGAGAAACAACTAATTTATCCTCATCAGACAGTTCCTCCATTCCCAAAATGGCAATAATATCTTGCAAATCCTTATATCGCTGCAGTGTTTTTAAAACCTCCCGTGCCACTTTATAATGTTCCTCACCAACAATTTCCGGATCTAAGGCTTTAGATGAGGAAGTTAAAGGATCAATCGCCGGATAAAGTCCTTGCTCTGCCAAAGACCGCTCCAAAGTCAAAGAAGCATCAAGATGGGAAAAAGTAACAACCGGAGCCGGATCAGTATAGTCATCGGCCGGCACATAAACTGCTTGGATTGAGGTGATTGATCCCGTGGTGGTTGAAGTAATTCGCTCTTGTAAAGCTGCCATTTCTGAAGCTAAAGTTGGCTGATAACCAACAGCTGAGGGGATCCTTCCCAAAAGGGCCGAGACTTCACTTCCGGCTTGGGCAAAACGGAAGATATTGTCAATAAAAAGTAAAACATCCATCCCTTTTTCATCGCGAAAATACTCAGCAATCGTCACCCCAGTCAAACCCACCCGCAGCCGGTTTCCTGGTGGTTCATTCATCTGACCAAAAACCAAAGCAGTTTTGTCAATTACCTTTGACTCTTTCATCTCTCGCCAAAGATCATTCCCTTCTCTTGAGCGTTCCCCAACACCGGTAAAAACCGAAACCCCCTGGTGATATTTGGCCACATTATGAATTAACTCTTGAATTAAAACTGTTTTTCCAACACCAGCGCCACCAAAAACAGCCACTTTCCCTCCTTTGACAAAAGGCACCAACAAATCAATCACTTTAATCCCGGTTTCAAAAATTTTTCTTTCTGGTGATTGTTCTTCTAAAGTTGGTGGTTTTTTGTGAATTGGAGAATATTTTTTTGCTTTTAATGGTTTTTCATCAACCGGCTGCCCCACAACATTTAAAATCCGACCCAAAGTCTCCTCTCCAACTGGCACTTTTATTGGTTCACCGGTATTAACCACTTTCATTCCTCGTCTTAGACCAAAAGGACTACCCATAGCAACACACCTTACCAATCCATAACCCAAAACTGCCTCAACCTCAAGCGTTAATGGTTCAAAATCTTTTTCAGAAACTACCAAAGCATCATACACTTTTGGGGTTTCCCCTTCCTCAAATAAAACATCAACCACGACCCCTCTTACCGCAACAATTTTTCCTTCCTTTTTCATATTAAATAATAAAAATTTATAACAAAAACTAAGTTTCCTCAACTGATTGTTTGGCCGTTACCATATCCAAAAGTTCATAAGTGATTTTTTCTTGACGAACTTTATTTCGCAAAAGAGTTAAGTTATAGATAACATCGGTGGCGTTATCGGTAGCATTTTTCATCGCCATCATCCGGGCCGAATGTTCCGCTGCTTCTGACTCAATCAAAGCTCCATAAATCTCAATCTCAATCATGTTTCTTAAAGCACTATCGATAATTTTTTCCGGGGAGGGTTCAATTATATATTCTTTTTTAACTTCTTTGTCTTCGGCAACTTTAAACTCTTCCTTTTCAAACTTTATTGGGAAAATTCTTTTTTTTACCGGTTCAAAGCGGACAGTACTTAAGAAACGATTATAAACTAAAAATACATTGGCATACTCGCCTTTAAAAAAAAGATCAAAAGCAGTTTTAAAAATCGCTGAGACTTTATCTTCTTCATAGGGAGAAGAAAAATCAGCAATAACGAGCCCACCCATTTTTTTTACAAACAACGCTCCTTTTTTGCCAACCGTAATAAAATCCACTTTTTTAAAATCAACTTCTTTGACTAAAAAACGAAAAAGATTAAAGTTAAAACCACCGCATAAACCTTTATTGGAAGTAATAAAAATTACCAAATCTTTTTGGGCCAAAGGATTACTTTTTGATAAAAGGGGAGAATAACTTTTTTCGATCAAAGAAGCGGCGACTTTTTGAATGATAAAAGAAAGAAGCTGCCGATATGGTTTCCCCTCGAAGGCTTTTTGTTGGGCTTTTTTCATTTTAATCGCCGAAACCAACTGCATGGCGTTGGTGATTTTTTTAACGTTTGAGACGGCACGAATTTTTTTTCTAATTTGTCGAAGATTCATAGCCTAAACGTTTTAAAACATTTTTAACTAATTTCTCCATTTCTTTTTCTTCTTTTTCGCTAAAGTCTTTGTTTTTATTAATTGCGGTTAGAATATTTTTGCCTTCAGTGGAAAGACTTCTTAATAACTCTTCTTCAAACTTTAAAATTTCATTTAATGGAATATTATCAGAAAAACCCTTATTAACCGCCCAAATGACCACTACTTCTTCGGCTAAAGAATAAGGGGCGTTTTTCTTTTGGGTAAGAATCCTAGTTAATTTTGCCCCTCGATTTAAAAATTTTTTTGTCTCCTCATCGAGTTCTGACTCAAACTGAGAAAAAGCGGCCATCTCTCGATACTGAGCCAGATCCAGTTTTAGTTTTGATGCTACTTTTTTCATCGCTTTCGTTTGAGCCGCACCGCCAACGCGAGAAACAGAAAGGCCCACATTAATTGCTGGTCGAATTCCGGCATTAAATAAATCAGTCTCCAAAAATATCTGACCATCGGTAATGGAAATAACATTGGTTGGAATATATGAGGAAACATCGCCTTCCAAAGTCTCAATGATGGGTAAAGCAGTAATTGAGCCACCCCCATATTTTTCATCTAATCGACAAGCTCTTTCCAAAAGTCGAGAATGTAAGTAAAAGATATCGCCCGGATATGCTTCTCGCCCAGCCGGCCGCCGAAGAATCAAAGAGATTTCTCGCCAAGCCCAAGCATGACGCGTTAGATCGTCAAAAATCACCAAAACATCTTTTCCCAAATCCATAAAATACTCGGCCATAGCCAT
>JAPYWZ010000111.1 GCA_028276105.1 Microgenomates group bacterium
AATGATTTGATTTTTATCGTCTAATATCTTCATAATAAAATAGCATCTTAGCAAAAAATGTTTTATAATTCAATTATAAATGGAAAAAAATAGGTTTTTTTTATATCTTAAACTTCTTCGAGTCAATCAGTGGATAAAAAACGGAGTAATTTTTACCGCCATTATTTTCTCGGGAAAACTTTTTGATGGTGCTCTTTTTTTAAAAACGTTAACTTCTTTTTTTATTTTTTGTCTTTTATCATCAACTTCTTATGTTTTAAATGATATTATTGATTATCCTTATGATAAAAAACACCCGCTTAAAAAAATGCGGCCAATTGCCTCAGGTAAGATTTCTCTTCCTCAGGCCACCTTTTTGGTTTTTACTTTAACCTTAGTTTCTTTAATCGCTGCTCTTTTTTTTTCGCTTTCCTTTTTTTTCTTAAGTTTTTTATTTCTTCTTCTTCATTTTTTTTATTCGCTTACTTTAAAGAAAAAGCCGGTGGTTGATATTTTTACCATTTCTTTTTCTTTTGTTATTCGAGCCTTTGCCGGAGAGGTGGCCACCGGTTATCATATTCCAGTTTGGCTTTTTTTAACCATCTTTTTTGGTTCTTTGTTTATGGCATCGGTAAAAAGACATGCTGAACTTTCTTCTTTTGGTAAGGAGGCAAGAGAAGCTTTATATCGCTATAATGAACATTTTTTAGATTTTTTAACCTATACTTTTGGGACCGCCACTATCATCGCCTACGCCACTTACACCTATGTGGAAAAGCTACCACCGTTTGAGGGTTTTTTTCATCGATTTATAGTTAATATTTATCCAGAATTTGAGGCAAGAAAATGGATGATGATTACTATTCCCCTTGTGGCTTATGGAGTGGCTCGTTATGCCCAACTTCTTTATGAAAAGTATGAGGGAGAAAGACCAGAAAAAGTAATTACAACCGATCTTCCTCTTATTTTTACCATTGGTCTTTGGGGGGTTTTGGTTATTGGTTTGATTTATTTTTTGTAGCCTAAAAACTATTGACAAAGACAAAAAAAATTTATAAAGTTAAAAAATTAAAAATTTATCAAAAACCTATGAAAACTATCGATCAAAACAAAAAACAGGCGATTAATTTTGCTATTGAGCAGATTCAAAAACAGTTTGGCAAAGGAGCGATTATGCGTTTGGGAGAGGCACCAAAGATGGCGGTTGAGGTTTTAAAAACTGGGATTTTGCCTTTGGATTTAGCTTTGGGGGTTGGTGGTTTACCAAAAGGAAGAATTGTTGAGATTTTTGGCCCAGAATCATCAGGAAAAACCACTCTTTGTCTTTCCACCATTGCTCAAGTACAAAAAGAAGGCGGGGTGGCGGCTTTTGTTGATGCGGAGCATGCTTTGGACCCTTCCTGGGCCAAGACTTTGGGAGTCAATTTAGATGATCTTTTAGTCTCTCAGCCAGATACTGGCGAGCAAGCCCTTGAGATTGTTGAAACACTCGTTCGCTCAGGAGCGGTGGATTTGATTGTTGTGGATTCAGTTGCCGCTTTGGTGCCAAAGATGGAGATTGAGGGAGAGATGGGTGAGGCGCAGATTGGTCTTCAAGCTCGGCTTATGTCTCAAGCTTTGCGAAAGTTAACGGCCGTGGTTTCTAAATCAAAAACAATCATTATCTTTACCAACCAAATTAGATTAAAGGTGGGGGTGATGTTTGGCAATCCAGAAACAACTCCTGGTGGTTTGGCGTTAAAGTTTTATGCTTCAGTGCGGATGGATGTTCGAAAGATTGAGACTTTAAAGAAAAACAACCAAGTTTATGGGGCAAGAATCAAGGTAAAAATTGTCAAAAACAAAGTGGCCCCACCTTTTCGGGAGGCTGAGATTGTTATCACCCAAGAAGGAGTGGATAAACAAGAGGCTATCGTTGATGTTGCTTTGGAAAAAGGGATTTTAGTAAGAAGTGGTTCATTTTTAAAGTTTGGAGAAAAAGTAGTTGGTCATGGAAAGGAAGAGGTAAAAGAGCTTTTGAAAAAAGACGCTGATTTTAGAGAAAAAATGATAAAAGCAATTGGCCAAAATTAGTTTTAAAAGATTATCGATAAAGAACAGGCTTTTTTGTTGGCGGTAAAACGAGGCTTAAGCGGCGGGTTTTTTTGTTAATTCTTTCAATGTAGACTTGGATTTTTTCTCCAATTTTTATCTTCTCATCACCTTTGAGTTTGCTTATATGAATTAGTCCCTCGATTCCCGCTTCTAATCTAACAAAATAACCGTACTTTTCTTTTCTTATCACCTCACCTTCAATTAATTTGTCTTTGGGGTATTTTTCTTCAATGTTTTGCCAAGGATCAGGGGTGAGTCGTTTGATGGAAAGATTGAGTTTTAAATCTTTTTCATTTTTTTCAACCACAATAACATCAATAGTTTGTCCAGAGGAAGCATAAGAAGAAGGATCGGTGACTTTTTCCCAAGAGATTTCTGAAATATGAACTAAGCCCTCAACCCCATTAACCTCACAAAATATTCCAAACTCAGAGACACTTAAAACCTTGGCTTGGTATTTTTCGCCCACTTTTATTTTTTCAAATCGCTCTTTTAATTCTTTTTGAGAAATACCTTTGGCCGCTGCTTTTTGAGAAACAACCAGTCTGTTTTTTGCTTTATTGACTTCTAAAATTTTAACCTTAATCCGCTGGCCTTCTAATTTTTCTGGTTCGTTGATATAAGGTTCGGTAAGCTGAATGGTAGGAATAACACCGCGAATTCCCATAAAGTCAACAAAAACCCCTCCTTTTCCATACTCGCCGCAAAT
>JAPYWZ010000074.1 GCA_028276105.1 Microgenomates group bacterium
GTAAAAAAAAGAGTGATAATAAAAACAATTAAAATCGCCAAAGGAAAAGGAACTTTTGGTTTGTTTTTTAAATAAAGATTAGTATAATAAGTCATATTTATTGATTAAGGTTGTTTTTCCACTAATATATTTAAAATTTTATCATCTAAATGATAGGTTTTTATCGAAGGTAACTTGGGGATGGCGATTTTTCTCTCATAAAAAGCATGATAAATATCAGCAATCATCCAAACAATTACTGAAACAAATATCGTCAATGATATTAAAAAAAATTCTTTTTTTATCATAAATAACTAGCGTTAATCTCCATTTCAACTTTTAATAAACCTGAGGGGCTACTTTCTTTATTTTGTGTAATAATCAATTTCTCAACCATCTTCAATCGCCTTTGTTTTAATAATTCTTCTAAAAAATTAAAGATTTTTGAAAAATCAGCCTCTCCCTCGATATTTAACACTAATTGATTATATTTTTTTTCTTTTGCTTCTTTTAAACTTGTTTCTCCCATATCTATTTTTTTAAACAAAAAACCACTTTCACTTGAAACTTTATTCAAATCATCAATTACTTTGGCTAAATTTGGTTTATCAGGAATCGCCTCCTTCAAAAGCGGCAATTTTTCTCGATGATTCTCTAAAAACTGCTGCACTTGAGCAATCATAACAATTTTTTGATCATAGAATTGATCCACTTCTTCCAAATCTTTCGCTTGTTTTTTTAACGAAAACAAAGTTGTAAGGGTCGGTTTTATAATAAAAAATATCGAAAAAGAAAAGATCAAAAAAAATAAAACGGAAAAAGTATAATCTTGAACTTTTTTAGAAAAAATATCTTTTTTAATCATAAAAATTGAGAAAACTCTAACTCAAACTCATAAAAAGCGTCATTTTTTTTGATTGATTTTAAATTTACTTTTTTAAATTTTTTTTCTTTTTTGACTAAATTAATAAAATTTTGAAGATTCTCAGGTAAAAAAGCGGCTCCCAAAACCTCAATTGAATCAAAAGAAACCCTCATCTCTTTTAAGGTTAAACCCTGTGGAAAGATTGAGACAAAATATTTAAACATCGAAAGAATTTTCTCCTGTCTCTCCAATACCGATTTTGCTGCTTCTTGTTTTTTTTCAATGATTTCTGCTTCAGAAAGAAGGGGTAAAACTACTTGAACAATTTCTTTTTTCTGAGCCACTGCCTCTTTTAAATCGATAATTTTTTGATCAAGTTGAAACCGATAAAAAAAGACAAAAATTATCACCAATTGAGTAATAACAATAATATATCGCAAATAATTTAAAGAAAAATAAACCAGTTTATCGGCTAGCGAAAGTTCTTTTTTGGTTAAAAGGTTGATTCGAAAGCTCATTTTTTATTTTTTATTAATTTGGCCATTTTTGATTTAATCCGACTGGCTTTGTTTTTATGAATAACTTTTTCTTTAGCCGCTTTATCTACTGCTTTGTAAAGATTTTTTAGTAATTCTTGTAAGTTTTTTGCTCCTTCTTTTACTCCCTTTTTAATTTTTCTTATTAAATAATCAATTTTATTTTTATATTTTTTATTTAAAGCGGTTCTTTTTTTGGTTTTTCTTAAATTTTTTTTGGCGGTTTTAAGATTGGGCATAATTTTTCTCCCTCCTTTCTTAAAAATCAAATTTTAAATTCCTTTTCATAAATTTTTTCTCCATAACTGCCGGTAAATTTTAAATTTAATTTTATTGGTCCTAAAATATTATGATAACGACAAGTACTAGAAGAACAAGTACCCAAAACTATCTTTCTTCCTCCATAAGCATCTTCTTCACCACATTGCCAAAATCTTTCCGTTTTAAAACATTTACCAATCACTCCTTGCTCAACCGCCCCCCCTTCACCTTCCTCTAAAACATCATTATTTTGCGCTTTATAACTTAATTCAAAATCAATGGCTTTTGTCCCTTTTGGTTCGTTACTGATAGTTAAGGCAACTTCTCCTTTTTTCAAAGATTTAAACTTAACCTTAACCGAGGAATCAATGGTTGGAATCACTGCTTCGGTAGGTAAAGTTGGTCCTAACAAAACTTCTTTTTTAGAAAAGCTTTTATTATTTAAAAATAAAAAAGTCACTCCCAAAAAAACTAAAATAACAAAAACTACCAAAAAATAATTTTTTTTCTTCAAAATCATAAGCTTTTCAATCAAATTAATAACTTTTGATTTAAATAGTCTTTTAATCGATCAATTGATACCCGCTCTTGTTTTTTACTATCCCGCTCTCGCACAGTCACCGTCTCATCAGCCAATGTCTGAAAATCAATGGTCACACAAAAGGGCGTACCAATCTCATCTTGAGAAAAATATCTTTTTCCGATATTTCCTCGATCATCAAAAGCAGTAAGATACTCACCTTTAATTAAATTATAAACTTTTTTTGCTTTTTCCACTAAATTTTCTTTATTGGCCAAAAGAGGAAAAACCGCCACTTTTACAGGTGCCAAACGTGGATCAAGTCGTAAAACAACTCTTTCTTCTTCTTCATAATAAGCATCAATTAGAAAAAACAAAGTCGCCCGATCAACCCCACCTGAAGTTTCAATCACCCAAGGAATAAACTCTTCTTTAGTGTTTGGGTCTTTATAAGTTAAATTATGGCGCGAAAGATCCCAATCACCTCGATGATGAATTCCTTCAAACTCACTCCAACCAAAAGGGGCCTGATATTCAATATCAGTGGCAAAACGCGCATAATGAGCCCGTTCGTGGTGCTCATGATCACGAAAACGCAAGTTTTTTTCTTTAATGCCAAGATCAACATACCACTTAAACCTTTCTTCTTTCCAATAAGAAAACCATTTATCACCCTCTTTATCGTCTGGATAAATAAAAAACTCAAGTTCCATCTGTTCAAACTCGCGGGAGCGAAAGGTAAAGTTACCAGGAGTAATTTCGTTTCTAAAAGCCTTACCAATTTGAGCAATACCAAAAGGAATTTTTACTCTTGAGGAATCAACAATATTTTTGAAATTAACAAAAACGCCTTGGGTAATCTCACCTCGAAGGTAAGCTTTTTGTTTTGGCTCAGTTACTCCCAAATAAACTTCGGTTAAAATATTAAATTTTTTGGGCTGAGTAAAATTATTTTTTTGACCACAGTTGGGACAGGTTTCTTTTTCAATTTTATCAGCCCGAAAACGATGATGGCAGTTTTTACACTCAACCAAAAGATCAGCAAAAGAAGAAACATGCCCCGATCTTTCCCAAACGATAGGATTCATAATAATTGAAGCATCAAGCCCAACAACATCATCTCTTTCATAAACCATATGCTTCCACCAAATCTTTTTAAGATTATTTTTAAACTCCACCCCCAATGGTCCATAATCCCAAAAACCCGCAATACCGCCATAAATTTCTGATGAAGGATAAATAAATCCCCGTCTTTTGGCCAAAGCAATAATTTTTTCCATCATAAGTTATTATTATAGCGAAAAATTGGGGAGTTTTTCTTCAATTATTTCCTCAACCATTTTTAAATTTTTAAAAAGTGACTGCTTTTTTGTAAGATAACCTAAATTAAAAAGAAGCTTGTTTAAAAAAAAGTTAAAATCAAAATCTTTCTTTTTTTTTGCTAAATTAACCAAAAACTCCAAGGTTAAAGAAAAATTTTTTTCATCTTTTACGTTTTCGGGCAAAATTTTATTTAAAATATAAAAAAACTGATAAAGATATCCCCATTTGGTCTTATCTTCTTTAATTGAAGAAAAGGCCGAAATTAAAACCACTTCTTCAAGAATAAATCTTTCCTCTTTTTTTTCAACAACC
>JAPYWZ010000075.1 GCA_028276105.1 Microgenomates group bacterium
TTAAAAATGCCAAAAAGAATTAGAAAAACTCCCAATGGTTTAAACTCACCAATAATTAAAATAAGTGATGAAAGTAATATCGTCAATTGATTAACTAAATTAGGAATAGATCCAAAATAAGCGGAAAAAGTCCCATAAGAATAACGAGTAAAAAGACGAAGCAAACCGCCAACTGTTTTAGAATTTTCCCAATCAATTGGAGGATTAAAATAGCTAGCAACTACCGGATATAAATAAAAAGGGATAAAGATTAAACTAAATAATATGTCGAAACTAAAAAAATTTTTTTCAAGAATTAAAAATGGAATTAAAAAAATAATGATACTATGATGGTGAGATAAACCTAGTCCAAAAAAGAGAAAAAATAAACGTCGATAAAAAATTTTTTTGGTTTGATGAAATTTTAAACCAAAAAAAATTAAGCCAGAAATTAAAGCATTATTTAAAGCATAGACCTCGGGAACAACATTATAAAGCCAAACTATTAAAACAAATGAATAAAAAAATAAGGTTAAAATAACAAATAAAGTTTTTATTCTTAATTCATTTAAAATTTTAAAGATAAAATAAAGAGTAACTAAGTGAGAAAATATCGATATAAGATTTACCGCTTTTAAAGGTGAAAAAAAGAAAAAAATTTTTATAAAAATTATTTCCAAAATGGTATACAAAGGATAACCAGGCGGATGAGGGATGCTGTAAGTTAAGGCGGTGGTTAAAAATTCAGGAGAGTCACCACCGAAAATAAATTTGGATTGAAAAAAAAAGTAAGTTAAAAAAATAAAAATATATAAAAAAATCATGAAAAAATTTTATCAAAGAAGATGTTTTTTTTAAATATTTTTATCGCACACACCAATAACAAGAAAAAGAATCACTATTAGTTGGTCCACAGGTAGCTGCCCCTGTTCCTACTTCTATCCCTGAAGCGTTATATTTGGTATTTGGATCACTTCTAAAAGATTTTGATTCTGGGCGAAAACAAACGGTAGCACTTTCTTGGCTTCCTATAACAATGATTTTGCGCAATCTATCACCGGCTAAGGTACTAAAGTCACTTTTTAATTCACCCGCATTGACAATGTTTTGTAAACCTACAGTATTATAGCCAGTGGAAAGATCAATTGGACCAATTGAAGTTGATGGATCCCACGGCATTTTATTGCCAGAAACGGCATAGTATCGAATAATTGCGCCATGAACTTCGGAAACCGTATTTCTTACACCAGTATCAGTCCCTTTTTTCAATTGTTCAAAAGGATCTAATGCAGCAAGAAGTCCAACAGCTAAAGCACCAAGAAGAGCAATTACAATTAAAAGTTCGATTAAGGTAAAAGCTTTGTTTTTCATATAAAAAAAAGGTTAAACAATTATTTTTTATTTGTCAAGAGGTATTTGGTTTTTTAATTTTGACTTGTTTTTTATAATCAATGTGATATACTATTTTTTATATGACACCACTACCAAAAAGAAAACATTCAACTCAAAGAAAAGGCAAACGAATGGCGACTAAAGTTGAGAAATTATCTAATTTAGTAATTTGCTCTTCTTGTGGTAAACCAAAATTGCCTCATCGAGTTTGTAAATATTGTCATAAATAAAATGGACCCAAGGCATCAAAAAAGAATTAAGATTTTTCAGCAGCTTTATGCTTATTTTTTTTATCCCCATCAAAGAAACGACTTTGATAAAAAAACTTTAGAAATTATCAATCATCAAGAGGAAATAAATCAGTATATCAATAAGTTTAGCTTAAAATTTAAAGTTGAAAAAATTGCTAAAGTTGATTTGGCAATTTTACAACTGGCAATTTATGAACTTTTAATTGAGAAAAAAGAACCTCCCAAAGTGATTATTGATGAAGCGGTTGAGTTGGCAAAAGAGTTTGGTAGTGAAAAGTCTTATGCTTTTGTCAATGCAATTTTGGGAAAAGTGTACTTATCTATTTCAGATAAATCGGAAAATTAAATTAGCAATATGAAAAACCAATATTTAGATTTAGAGAAAAAAATTGGTATCTCTTTTAAAAATAAGTCGTTATTGGAAAATGTTTTTATTCATCGATCTTACTTAAATGAACATCGAGATTTCAAATTAACTTCCAATGAAAGACTGGAGTTTTTGGGTGATAGCGTTTTGTCGCTTATTACTTCAGTTTATCTTTTTAAAAATTATCCTTATCTTAAAGAAGGGGAATATACCGATATTAAGGGAACAATTGTTTGCGCAGAAAGTTTGTCTTCGGCGGCAAAAAAATTAGATTTGGGGAAATATCTTCTTTTGTCTAAAGGTGAAGAAAAAAATCAAGGACGGGAAAATAAAAATATTTTAGCCGATTGTTTTGAAGCTTTGATTGCGGCAATTTTTTTAGAAAAAGATTTTGAGACTGCCTATCAATTTGTGGTTAAATTTTTATTTGCAGAAAAACTTGATTTTATAATTAAAAACCGTCTTTACCTGCCAGCAAAAACTCAGCTTCAAGAATGGTTGCAAGAAAAATATAAAGCTCTTCCAGAATATAAAGTAATAGAAGAAAAAGGACCGGCCCATAAGAAATTTTTTAAAGTGGGCGTTTATTTTAAAGAAAAACTTTTAGGAGTTGGTAGTGGCTTTTCAAAAAAAGAGGCTGAAGAACAAGCGGCCAAAATTGCCATTGAAAAATTAAAAAAAGAAGTTAAAATATAAATTTATATGGCAGTAGCTATCAGACTTTTTCGACTTGGAAAAAAAGACAAACCCTTTTATCGAATTGTTGTTGCTGATAAAAGAAACAAACGGCAGGGAAAGTATATTGAAGAGATTGGATACTACAATCCTCTAAAAGAGCCGGCTGAGGTGAAAATTAATAAAGAACGTTTAGACTATTGGCTAAGCCGGGGGGCAATCCTTTCTGAAGGTTTACAAAAAATAAGAAAATTTCTTTGAACTTTTTATTCTAAAGAAAACGGATCTTGTTTTCGAGGATAATTAAGGTTAAAACTTGCTTCTTGACTACTTTCTTTAAAAATGAATTCTGTTTTTGCCATTATCTTTTCTACTTCTTTTGGAAATGTTGGTGGAATAAGAAACGAAGAAGACTCAACGGCAACTTTCTTTTTACTATAAAAAGACAACTCAATTTTAAACTCTGACTGTTGTAGACTTAGAGAAAGATTATTAGAGGTAATTAGTCTTTTTCCGCCAAAATTATATTCTTTTAAAAAGTTTAAAAATGAATCGGTTGAACCAGTACCTGAAACTACTAATCGAAGCCTACCAGGACCGCTTTCTGAAAGATTAACGGCATAAGAAGTAATCTGAAAACCTGTTTTTTGAGAAAGCGTTTCTAAGGCATAAATGATTGAAAAATAGTCTTCTTCTTCTGGAATAAGTTGGTTAAAGATTTTTAATGTTTTTTCAAAGTCAATATTGGCGTTTTTCAAAAGATAAAAATTGTTTTGTTTTTCGGTTAAAGTTTTTATTTCTTCTTTAAGACTATTGATTTTTTCATTATTTTCAATTGCTTTTTTGATACCAAAAGTGATCGTAAAAATAATTGCCAAAAAAAGAATAAAATCAGCTAAAAAATACAAAAAATGAGTTTTAAAAAGAATTTCCTCGGAGCGATTTCTAAAAGTTTTCATTTTTTAAAGAAATAAACTTCCCTTTAAATGATAACTCCATTTTTGACGTATTTAATGAAAAACCGTTTAAAACAAGGGTTTCAAATTTATTTAAAAAATCTTCATTTTCAATAAAGCTTA
>JAPYWZ010000076.1 GCA_028276105.1 Microgenomates group bacterium
TTATTTAGAAAAAGCAATTTTAATTGATAATCAAGGAGGTTTAAAAGAAGTTGATCGTTATTATTTTCAATTTGCTTATGACTATTCTATTCTTCAAAAAACAAAAGAAATTTTAGTGGAAGTGATTTTTAAATTAAAAAAAGAAAAAAAAGAATTAGTGGAAAAAAGAGCCCAAGAAGCATTGGCCTATCGGAAAAAAACTCAACCATTTGGTGTTTTTAGCTCGGGTTGTTTTTTTCAAAACATTTCTGAAAAAGAAAAATTAGAAAAAAAACTGCCCACCACTTCTTCGGGTTATTTAATCGATAAAGCCGGTTTAAAAAATTTTTCTATCGGTGATTTTTATATTTCACCAATCCATGCCAATTTTATCATCAATAAAGGTAATGGTAAAAAAGAAGACTTGAAAAAACTTTTGGAAACGGTTAAAAAAAAGGTTAAAGAAAAGTTTGGGATTGAGTTAAAAGAAGAAGTGATAAAGATATAAAAAGAGATAAAAAGAGATAGATAGAGATAGGTAGAGATTAATAGAGATTGGGAGATTGAAATTAGTGTAAACCAAGTCTGACTTGGTAAACATTGTGTAAAAGTTGTGTAAACTTGGTGTAAAAGTTTTTCAATTAGAAATTTAGGTTAATTAGGCTAATTAGGTTAATTTTTATATACTATCTCTATGGAAGATGCATTTATTATCAATGGCGGAAAAAAATTAAAAGGAGAGATTACCTTATCGGGAGCAAAAAACGCAGCTTTAAAGTTAATAATTGCATCCCTTTTATTTGATAATCAAAAAGTTATTTTAGAAAATATTCCCCAAATTAATGATGTAAAAGAGTTAATTCATTTAATTGAACAACTTGGCGCAAAAGCAAAATTTATCGAAAAAAATACTTTAGAAATCGATGCTTCTAATTTAAAGGTAAATAAAGTCGATATGCTTCATGCCTCAAAGATTCGAGTTTCTTTTATGCTTTTTGCTCCCCTTCTTTACAAGTTTGGTGAATGTTTTATTCCCAATCCTGGCGGTTGTCGAATCGGTGCCCGTCCTATTGATCGAATCATTGAGGGGATGAAGACGTTGGGGGTAGAAGTTGCTTATTCTTCAGACACGGGTTATTATCATGCGGTTTTAAAAAAGAAACCTTCTGGTTTTTATCGATTTAAAAAACCCACTCATACCGGGACTGAACTTTTAATTATGCTTTCTGTCTTTTGCCAAGATAAAGTGATATTAGAAAACTGTGCTTTAGAACCAGAAATAGATAATTTAATTGAGTTTTTAAATCAAAGTGGCGCCAAGATTAAACGAAAGAAAGATAAGATTGAAATTGAAGGAGTAAAAAAATTAAATTTTCTTAAGCCTTTTAGAGTTATTTCTGATCGCAATGAAGCAGTTACTTTTATCAGTTTAGTGATAGCTAGTTTTGGCAAGATAAAAATTAAACCGATTGACGAAGAAAGTCTTTTTGCTTTTCACCAAAAATTAAAAGAAGCCGGTGTTTCCGTTTCAAAAGAGGGCGATAGTTTTATTTATCATCCTTACGGACCGATTTTAAAGTCAACCAATATTGAAACTTCGCCTCATCCGGGTTTTATGACTGATTGGCAGCCAAATTGGACGGTACTAATGACTCAGGCAAAAGGCGAATCAATTATTGTTGAGCGAGTTTTTGAGAATCGTTTTTCTTATGTTTCTGAGCTTTGGAAATTTGGCGCAAAAATTGAATTTTTAAATCTATCCGTTGACGATCCAGAAAATTATTACTTTTTTAATTATGAAAAAGATAAAAATTATCAACAGGCAATTTGTGTCTATGGTCCAGTAAAGTTTCATAATGCAGTGGTTAATGTTTTTGATTTAAGAGCAGGAGCAAGTTTAGCGGTGGCGGCTCTTTTGGCTAAAGGCGAGTCGGTGATTAATGGCGCCTCCATTTTAAAAAGAGGATATGAAAATTTTATTGAAAAGGTAAAATCTTTAGGAGGTGAAATTAAAGAAATTTAAAAAATATGAGAAAATTAAAAAATATTCTCATTCTTGCTGGTGGAGATAGCACTCGTTTTTGGCCCTTAACCGATAAAGTAATTTTTCCTTTTTTAGGAAAACCGTTAATTTGCTATCTTATTAACCAAGTTTATCCTTACGCTTCTTCGATAATTATTATTTCTCATCCTAATCTTCAAGAAAAATTAAAAAAGATTGTTGATCAAAAAGCTTTAGTGATTGCTCAAAAAGAAATTGATTTAGGAATGGCAGGCGCGGTTTTAACAGCAAAAGAGATTATTGGCCGAAGTGAAGTTTTGGTAATTAACGGGAGTGATCTTTTGGATTTTTCTTTTTTGTCGGATTTTATAAAAAAAGTGACAGCAGGCAGCAAACTTATTATTACTGCCAAAGAGATAAAAAATAATTTTCCTGGTGGTTATTTAAAATTTGATGAAGTTGGTCGATTAATTGAGATATTAGAAAAACCAAAGATTCCCCCATCACCATTTTTTAAGTTGGTAGTTGATTATTTTTTTGATTTGGGTGTTTTTGTAGAAAAAATTATTAAACTAAAAAACAAAGTGGAAAATGATTGTTTATATGAACAAGGGTTAAATCTTTTAATTAAAGAGATAAAAAACAAAGCAGTTTTTTATTACCAAAATGATTTTTATTCCTTAAAATATCCCTGGCATGTTTTGATTTTAATGAATCATTTTTTAGAAACGATTAAAAAAGATTATTTTGGGAAAAATGTTTCAATATCGAAAAAGGCAACGATTGTGGGACCGGTTTATTTTTCAAAGGGGGTAAAAGTGGGAGATTATGCGAAGGTGGTGGGGCCAACTTTTGTTGGCGAAAATTCGGTAATTGCGGATTTTGCTTTAGTAAATAAAAGTCATATCGGCAAAGATTGTTTGATTGGTGGTTATTCTGAAGTCATCCGATCTTATTTAGGAAATAACGTGTTTTTACACCGCAACTATGTGGGGGATTCGGTTATTGCCGATAATGTTTTGATGGGGGCAGGGGCGGTTTTGGCCAATTTTCGTTTTGATGAACAACCGATACGGTCAAAAGTTTTGAAAGAAAAAATTACCACTTCTTTTTTAAAACTAGGAGCAATCATTGGTGAAGGAAGTAAAGTTGGTGTCAACGCCACGATTCTTCCAGGAGTAAAAATTGGCAAAAAGACTTTTATTGGACCAAGGCAAATAGTAAAAGAGGATATTGCGGATAATAAATTTTTCTTCGATAATAAGTTAAAAGATAATTTACTATGAAAAAAATCACTGTGTTTGGTGGGGGAACAGGTACTTATGTTGTTTTGAGTGGTTTAAAAAAATATCCCCTTGATTTGGGAGTGGTGGTAACCATGATGGATTCTGGTGGGTCAACTGGGCGTCTTCGTGATCAACTTAAAGTTTTGCCTCCTGGTGATCTTCGTCAATGTCTTTTGGCTTTATCAGAGGCTCCTCTTCTTTGGCGCAAACTTTTTTTATATCGTTTTGAAAAAGGCGATTTGGCTGGTCATAACTTTGGCAATATTTTTTTGTCGGCTTTAGAAAAAAATTGTAAAAATTATCAAGAAGTGTTAAAAACAGCCGCTTTTATTTTTAAAGTAAAAGGCGAAGTTTTGCCGGTGACTTTTGAGCAGGTTGAGATTGGGGTTATGTATGAGAATGGAAAAATCGTGTGGGGAGAGAAGAATATTGACACCAATTATCAAGAAAAAAGCCGTATCGTTGATA
>JAPYWZ010000077.1 GCA_028276105.1 Microgenomates group bacterium
CCAATCTTCAGTTTGAAGGCCAGACCAAAGCAAAACTTGGTAATTCTGAAGTACAAACATTGGTTCAACAAACAGTCTTTGAAAATTTAACTACCTTTTTTGAAGAAAATCCAAAAGTTGCCAAAACCATTTTGGAAAAAGTCTTTTTGGCCCAAAAAGCGAGACTTGCGGCCAAAGCGGCCAAAGAGGCGGTTCTTCGCAAAGGGGCTTTGGAAGGAGTTTCTCTTCCTGGAAAGTTGGCTGATTGTCAGGAAAAAGATCCTTCTCTTTCTGAGCTTTTTATCGTTGAGGGTGACTCTGCCGGTGGTAGTGCTAAACAAGGACGGGATCGCAAAACCCAGGCGATTTTGCCGCTTCGGGGAAAGATTTTAAATACCGAAAGAGCTTATTTAGATAAAGTTTTATCGTTTAAAGAGTTGAAAGATTTGGTTGTGGCTTTGGGGATGGGGATTGGCGAGACGGTTGACTATAAAAAACTTCGCTATCATAAAATTATTATTATGACCGATGCCGATGTCGATGGTGAGCATATTCGAACTTTGCTTTTAACCTTTTTTTATCGTCATTTACCTGATATTATAAAAAAAGGACATCTTTACATCGCCCAACCACCTTTGTATAAAATCCAAGCGGGAAAAAAAGTTTTTTATGTTTATTCTGATGAAGAAAAGGAAAAAAAAGTGGCCGAGATTTTACAAGAGGAGCCTTATAAAGCAAATCCAAGTTTAATTGTTATTCAACGCTATAAAGGTTTGGGAGAGATGAATCCTGATCAGCTTTGGGAGACAACGATGAACCCCAAGAATCGAGTTTTAAAACAGGTAACCATTGCCGACGCTGAGGAAGCCGATTATGTTTTTTCCATGCTTATGGGAGAAGAGGTTGGGCCAAGAAAAAAGTTTATCATCACTCATGCGAAACTGGCGAATTTAGATTTATAAGTTATAAGTTTTTTTTAAAAAACACCTATGGATATTAAAAAAATAACCGCCGGTAAAAACCCACCTGAGGAGTTTAATGTTTTTGTGGAGATTCCTCAAGGATCATCAGTTAAGTACGAACTTGATAAAGAGGGGGGAGTGATTATGGTTGATCGTTTTGCCTATACAGCGATGTTTTATCCTTTTAACTATGGTTTTATTCCCAATACCAAAGCAGAAGATGGCGATCCAGTCGATGTTTTGGTAATTTCCTCTTATCCGGTCTATCCTGGAACCGTTATTCCGGCTAGGGCCATTGGCATGCTTGAGATGGAAGATGAGGCGGGAGTGGATACTAAAATTATTGCTTTGCCGACAAAAAAAGTTGATCCATTTTATGCCGAGGTTGAAACAATTGATGATTTACCAAAAAAGACTAAAGAGATGATTCAACACTTTTTTAATCATTATAAGGAACTTGAGCCTGGTAAATGGGTAAAAACAAAAAGATTTTTGGGTAAAAAAGAGGCGCAAGAGGCGATAAAAAAAGGATTGAAGAAGTAAAACATTAAACCTTATAAAGATACGAATGATACGAATGAATATGCGAATGACGCGAATTATGCGAATATGAAAGAGAGATAAATAGAGATAAATAGAGATAGATAGAGATAAGTAGAGATAAGTAGAGATTAATGGAGATTGGGAGAGTGAAAATTAGTGTAAAAAGTAGTGTAAGTAAACATTGTGTAAATGTTGTTAATATTTAACGTTTTACGTTATACGTTTCACGTTAAACGTTACATTTTGTTAAAGTGTTAGATGTTAGATGTTAGGTGTTAGGTGTTAGATGTTAGGTGTTTAGTGTTAGGTGTTAGAAGTTAGATGTTTGGTGATTTTATGACTCAGATTAAACAAACAGAAATAACAAGTGAGATGAAACAGGCGTATTTGAACTACGCCATGTCAGTGATTGTTTCTCGGGCTTTACCCGATGCCCGTGATGGTTTAAAGCCAGTGCAACGCCGGATTTTGTATGTAATGTATAAGATGGGTTTAACGGCCAGTGCCAGATTTTCAAAATCAGCAAAGATTGTTGGAGAAGTTTTGGGAAAGTATCACCCTCATGGTGATGCCCCAGTCTATGAGGCTTTGGCCAGAATGGCCCAAAACTTTTCCATGCGCTATCCTTTAATTGCCGGTCAAGGAAATTTTGGTTCGGTTGATGGTGATCCCCCGGCGGCTATGCGTTATACTGAAGCCAAACTTTCAAAAATCGCTGAGGAGATGCTTTATGATATTGAGAAAGATACGGTTTTGTGGATTGATAACTTTGATGGCACTTTGAAAGAACCATTGTATTTACCAGCAAAACTCCCAAATCTGCTTTTGATGGGGGCAGAAGGAATTGCCGTTGGGATGGCAACCAAAATCCCACCTCATAATCTTTCGGAAGTGGTGGATGCTTTGGTTTTTATGATTGATCGGGCATCAGTTGATAAAAAAGTTTTACAAGAAAAAGAAAAAGCTTATGATCTGATAAAAGACGTAACTTTTCCCGTTGAGTTGGATGAGATATTAAACTACATAAAAGGCCCAGACTTTCCAACCGGCGGGATAATCTACGGTTTTTCTGATATTAAAAATGTCTATGCAACAGGCAGAGGATCGATTCTTGTTCGGGGAAAAATTGAAGAAGAAGATCTAGGACATGGCAAGATGGCAATTATCATAAAAGAACTCCCCTATCAGGTTAATAAGGCGGCTTTGGTTGAAAAAATTGCTCGATTAGTTCAAGAAAAAAAGATTGTTGGTATTTCTGACCTTCGTGATGAATCCGACCGAGAGGGAATGCGAGTGGTAATTGAGGTAAAAAGGGATGCTTCTTATAAAAAGGTTTTGAATAATCTTTTTAAGTATACAGAGCTTCAGACAACTTTTCCGGTTAATATGGTGGCTTTGGTTGATGGGGTGCCGCAGACTTTGGGATTAAAGTCAATTTTGGAAATATATCTTCGTCATCGGATGGAAGTTATAATTAAAAGATCTTCCTTTGAGTTGGAAAAAGCCAAAGCGCGAGCCCATATTTTAGAGGGTTATTTGATTGCTTTGGATCATATCGATGAGGTTATTTCTTTGATTAAAAAGTCTAAAAATGAAGAAGAAGCAAAAAAAGGATTGGTGGAAAGATTTAATCTAACCCCTATCCAAGCCCAAGCGATTTTAGATATGCCTTTAAAAAGATTAACCGCTTTGGAAAGAGAAAAAATTGAAGGAGAACTGACTACTTTAAGGGAAGTTATCGCCTATCTTCTTTCTCTTTTAAAAGATATTTTTCAAGTGTTAAAAGTGATAAAAGAAGAGCTTTTGTATCTTAAAGAAAAATACGGTGATCAAAGAAGAACCCAAATTATAAAAATTAAACCGGGTGAAATAACCGATGAACAGTTAATTGAAAATAAAGAGGTAATTGTTGTTTTGACGAAAGAGGGATATATCAAGCAGGTTCCAAGAGAGACCTTTCGGGTTCAAAATCGTGGTGGCAAAGGCGTTTCTGGGATGGAAACAAAAGAAAGCGATAATGTTTATTTTATCACCTCAGCCATGACTCATGATTATATGCTTTTTTTCTCCAACTTTGGCCGCGTGTTTCAAAGCCGAGTTTGGGATATCCCAGTTGGTTCCCGCGTTTCTAAGGGAAAAGCGATTGTCAATCTTTTATCGTTAAAGGAAGGTGAAAAAATCACCTCGGTTTTAGTTTATGATAAAACAATTTTGGAAGAAAAAGAA
>JAPYWZ010000080.1 GCA_028276105.1 Microgenomates group bacterium
AATCATCACTTCTGAGGCAATATCAACGTGATTACCAATAATTAATTTATCCCGTCCATCCAAAACCACTCTTTCACCAATAATTGAATCTTCACCGATTGAGATATTTCTTGGATCATAAAAACGAGCCCCCATATGAATGGTTGATCCCTTACCAATCTTTACTCCCGCTAACCGATAAAAAAACCGCCGCAAATGATGAGAGGGCAAATTACCCACTAAATGAAGTAAAAACACCTCAAACTCTAAAAAAATATTAAAAAGGCGATTTTTTATCTTTTGAAAAACTTCTTTTTTCGTTAACTTTTTTCCTGTTTTATCAACAAACATAATCACCAAACATCTAACTCCTAACATCTAACATCTAACATTTAACATTTAACATTTAACATCTAATATTTCAAAAGTCTAACATTAAACATTAAACTTTTTTTTGTCATTCCTTCTTTAGCCCAGGAATCTATATAATTGTCATTCTTGATTTATTAAGGAATCTATAAAATTTCAACCTCTTTTTAAGGTATTACTATATAGATTCCTGCTTGCGCAGGAATGACAATAATATTGTCAATTATATAGATTCCCGCTTTTGCGGGAATGACAATAATAACAATGTTATAGATTCGTCACCTCCAGATTCGTCACCTCCTAAGGTGTTACAGATTCTTCACCTTGGGATATTTGAAAAATATCTTTGTAGAGACACACCACGACGTGTCTCTACCTAAAATTAACCCAATCTCCCAATCTCAATTTATCTCTACCAATCTCTACTTATCTCCATTTATCTCTATTCATCTCCATTTATCTCTATCTATCTCCATTTATCTCTTTTCATATTCGCATAATTCGCGTCATTCGCATCTTCATTCGCATCATTCGTATCTTTTAATTCCAATTTATCCAATTTTTAACTCTTCAACCACGCTTCTAGTTTATCAAATTCTTGGGTATTTAAAACATCATCTTTCTCCAAAAAACCCCGCCTTGCCACTGAAACACCATAAAACATCCCCTCCATCTCTTTTAATGAATGGGCATCGGTATTGATAATAAATTTTACGCCAAAATTTTTTGCTTGTCTTACTAAAATATCAGGCAAATCCAAACGTAAAGGCCAGGCATTAATTTCCAAAGCAATATTCTTCTTTTTTGCCTTCTCAAAAACTTCTTCCCAAAAAACATCAATCTCTTCTCTTTTTCCCAAAAGCCTTCCCGTTG
The DNA here is from genome assembly GCA_028276105.1 of Microgenomates group bacterium. GTDB lineage: Bacteria > Patescibacteriota > Microgenomatia > UBA1406 > GWC2-37-13 > RSWP21. The sequence goes on from JAPYWZ010000080.1 coordinate 1,222, forward strand.
GATGACCTAAAATCTTCACTTTTGGAAAATCTAAGGCTTTAAGAATCCGTTTTGTCATTTTTGTCTTTTCATAAGAAAAACCGCTGTGAATTGAGGCAATAAGATAATCAACATAAAAAACCGCCTCTTTTGGTAAAGAAAGCTCACCATCAGGAAGAATATCAACTTCCAAACCAATAAAATAACCAATGTCGAAGCTTTTTAAAGATTCCTCAATCAATTTTTTTCTTTTTTTTAAAATCTCAACAATTTCTTTTTCGCTTAAATCGCCCCCAAACTTAGGATTATGATCAGAAAAACCAACATAAGAATAACCCAATTTTTTTCCAAATTGAGCAATCTCAAAAAACGAGGCCTCACCCAAATCGTGCGACGGTTTTAAATCAAAAGAAGAATGAATATGTAAATCACCTTTAATTTGAGAAAGGGTTAAAAGTTTGGGAATTTTTTTGTTTTTGGCTAAATCAATTTCGTTTAATCCCTCTCGCAGTTCTGGTGGAATATAGGCCAATCCCAAAAATTGATAAAAATCCTCTTCTTTTTCAAACTGATAAAACTTTTTGGTTTTTAAATCTTTTATCCCATACTCAGAAAGAGAATAGCCTTTTTTTAAAGCATATTCGCGAAGTTTAATGTTGTGGGCTTTGCTGCCAGTAAAATACTGAAGCATCGCCCCATAACTTTTTTCATCGCAAACTCGAAGATCAATTCTTATATCCGAAGAAACAATAATTGAGGCTTTTTTCTCACCGGCATTATCGATTTTTACCGCTTTTGGAAATTGAATAAAATAATCAATTACTTTTTTCTCATCCTTCGTCTTTACCAAAATATCAATATCACCGATAGTTGGGGCAAAACGCCTCAAAGAACCCAAAGCTTCTACCTCTTTTACCAAAGGATTTTTTTTTAAATAATCGATTATTTCTTTGGCCAAAGAAAAAGCATAAGGTAAAACCATTCTTGGAGGCTTTTCTTTTCTTTTTTCAAAAATTTCAATTGCTTTTAAAATCTGACTTTGGGATTTTTCTCCAAAACCTTCGATTTTGGCTACCTCTCCAGAAAGACAGGCTTTTTTTAAATCTAAAATAACCGTTTTTTCATCAAAAAGTTTTAATGCTTTTACCAGGTTAAAAGCCTTTTTTGGGCCAATGCCGGGAATCTCCATCAATACAAAAACTGAAGAAGGAATCTTTTTTAAAACTTCATCAAAATGACGACAATAACCTTCTTTAAAATATTCATCAAGGTAAGAAGCCAAAGAGGTCCCAATTCCCGAAACTTCATTTAATTTTCCCTCCTGCCAAAGATCAAAAAGATTGCGGGATAAATTTTCAATCGTGTCGGCGGCTTTTTGATAGGCAATGATTTTAAACCGATTCTCTCCCGTTAGAATATAAACCGCGGCTACTTTTCTAAGAAGAGTGGCAATTTCTTTGTTACTATATTTTTCTTCAAATTTAATTTTTTTCATATTTTATATCTTACCATGAATAATCTTCATCATTTTTTAAAACTTTTTCCAAAAAGCGAGATTTTAAAGCATAAAATCGTCTGCCAAAAATAAACCTTTTTTTAGCAAAAGAAATATAAAGCTTTTTTTTTGCCCTGGTAATTCCCACATAAAACAACCGCCTTTCTTCCTCCAAAGATTCAAAGTCATCAAAACTGCGACTGTGAGGAAGAAGCCCTTCCTCAACACCAACAATAAATACATAATCAAACTCCAAACCTTTAGCCTGATGTAAAGTCATAAGCCTTACTTTATTTTTCCCGTCTTCTTTTTTTTCACCTTCAAAATACTCGGCTTCAACCAACGCTACTTGATCTAAAAAATCAATTAAATTAGGAAAATTAGAAGCAACCGTTTTTAACTCGTTAATATTTTCTAATCTTGAAAAATCTTCTTCGCTTTCACTTTGATACAAACTTAAATAATCGGTTTCTTTCAAGATTCCCTCAATAATCTCACTGGTAGAATAATTTTCTAAATTAGAGTTTATTTTTTCAGAAAAATTTTTAAAGGCAGAAAATCTTTTTTTTCCTAATTTTTTTACTCGTTCAAGTGCCAATTGATCATTGGGGTAAAGTAATAAACGAAGAAAAGCTAAAATATCTTTTATCTCTTTTCTCTCATAAAAACGCACGCCGCCAATAAGAATATAAGGAATCCCAAAATGTAAAAAAACTTCCTCCAAAATTCTTGATTGGGCATTGACTCGATATAAAACCGCAATATTTTCACCAAAAAATTCCGGTTTTTTTCCAATTTCTAAAATCTCTCTTGCCACAAACATTGCTTCTTCCTCCTCATTTTCTGCTTCAAAAATCTCAACCTCTTCCCCCCCATCTTTATCGGTATAAAGTTTTAAAATCGGATGACTTTGATTTTGAGAAATAATTTGATAAGCAAAATCTAAAATCTTTTGGGTGGAGCGGTAGTTTTTTTC
>JAPYWZ010000113.1 GCA_028276105.1 Microgenomates group bacterium
CAATTTTAATGGCTTTAATTGTCCTTTCTTTCCAAATGCCTGATGAAGAAAATACCAAACGAATCTTTCAAAGATTAATTGAAATTATAAACAAAGATCAAACCTTTGAAAAAAGCGTTTCTTTGTTTACTAAAAAGAGAAAGATGAAAAAACCAATTTTAATTTTTGGTTTTACTGTTTTTTATTCGCTGACTTTTTTGATCACCTTTAGTTTAATCCATGAAGTTTTAACCCAGTTAAATTTTAACCTGATAAGCGAAGCGATTTTTATTTTTTTTGTTTCGGTAGTCACCTTTTTTTCTTATCGAATAAAACAATCAGTGAATGAGTTAAAACTTTCTGAAAAAGAAAGTGTTTTTACTCCTTTGGTTGATTTTTTCTTTATGCCCATTCTTTCTTTGGGAAAGTTCTTTAGTCAGGAAATTGCTAAACTTAACTTTTTTATCTTTCTCTTTGATTTTATTATTGAAGCGCCATTTAAACTTCTTTTTGAGATCATTGAAGAGTGGATTGCTTTTGTAAGAAAAAGGAAGGAGGAAATTATCTAAAAATCATTGCACAGAACGAGCGGTTTGTAGCTCTTGGGAAAGAGAATACTGCGTCCCTTTTTTCTTCGATAAGGCCAAAAAGAGTGAACCTCTCTTTTTCTTGCGTGAGATCATAGCTGAAAGCCAAGTTTTTGACTCGCCAATTTTTTGCCGAAGAGATTGAAGAATACGAAGAACAATTTCCAAAAACCGAACATGATAAATCCCCGGTTTTTCCGGCAACTGTTCAACCGCAATGTGTTCAATTTCAGAAACTTGATTAAGAAGCGTTTTATCAGTTTTTTTAATGATTTCTATTTCTTTTCTTATCTGTTCAACCAACTCTTTAATCTGTTTTTTCACCAACTCCCGCTCGTAATATTCTTGGTATAAAAATAAAGAAAATTCTTTTCTCATCGGCGCCGAAGATTGCTCTTTTTGTTGATTGATTTTTTTTTCACCAAAAGAAGAATAGTCAAAATCAAAAGGATTATTCCCGAAAGTCTCAGCCGGGTTTTTATAAGGAACTTTAGATTGATTTTTTTGACTTTGAGAAAGATTAAAATTCATATTCTCATTTTACTATAAGTTAATTAGAAAATCAAGGGTTTTTTGTTTACGAAGAATTGAAGCGTAAAAGTAGCTATTTTCTTTGGCTTTTTTTCTTTCCTCAGGCGAAAGATTAACAAAAATTTTTTCAAGATCTTGTTTTTCTACAGTAATGTTTTCATTATCAGCAATTGCCAAAAGAATAAACTCTAACTTATATGTTTCTTCGATTTCTTTTCGATATTGTTCTTTTAGCTGTTCGACAGTAAGATTTTTTGATTTAAGATAGGCGTCAACGGTAAGACCAATTTTTTTGATATCATCTAATAATGACGTTAATCGGTGATTGAGTTCCTCTTCAATTAAAAGATCAGAAATTTCGCAAGGAATTTCTTTCAAAAGGGCGTTTAAAATTAGGTTAAGAAGTTTTTGATTTTTGACTTCTTGATTTTCTTTTTCTTCTTGTGTTTTTCCTGGAACCCAAATATCCTCTTTTTTTTGCTCAGCTTTAATCTTTTGAATGATTGGTTTTAAATTTTTTAAATCAACAGTTGGCTTTTGGGCCAGAGTAATTTTAATCTGCCAATCCTCCTCTTCTTTGGCTTTTAAAAGTTCTATTTTTGGCAAAGAGAGAGGGGTTAAATTTTCTTTTTTGATTATCTCTTCGTAGATTTTTGGGATAAGATCGGCAATTAATTTTTCATAAACTTTTTCTTTTTTTATATTTTTTTCCGCTAGTTCTTTTGGGACACTTCCTTTTCGAAAACCAGGGAGAGTCAGTTCTTTTTGTAAAGAAAGAAAAGCTTTTTGATAAGCATTTTTAATTTCTTCTTTTGGGATATCAACTATTAGTTCAACTGTGTTTTTGGGTAAAAGATTTTTTTTGTAGGAATACATATTCTTATAATTTTACCGTATTTTTTTCAAAATACAATCGAAGATTTTCTTCTTCTTTTTTAAATTGATTAATAAAAAATAAAACTTTTTGACTCCAAGAGGGACTTTCAGAATAGACTTTACCAATTGTCTCAACGGTAGTTAAACCCCGATCAATATAGTTATTTTTTAAAGCAGAGGCAACTTTTTCAATCGCCTCTTTAAAATTTTTGAAAAAAATTTTTCCACCACCCCAACCAAAAGGATTAAACGATGAGGGAATAAGATACTGACCAAAAGTTGATTCAATGCCGGCAATTGAGGGAAGAAGATAACAATCAAGTTGATACTGATAACAAACTTTTATAAAGGTATCTACCTCACCAATTAAAGGCGAGTGATATTTTTCTAAAATATTTTTAATTGCTGCTTTTTGATAAAAAACTGTTTTTGGTTCTTCTTGTAATATTGTCTTATAAGTTATTTTTGCCGATTCACCCGCTTCTTTTCCAAAAACAAAAAATGGGTTTAAAAATAAAAACAAAACAATCATTAAAAAGATTTTTTTTCCCATAAAAAAAGATCCTAAAGCTTTTAAGAAAAACTCTTAAAAACCTTAGGATCTAAAATATATTATAGCACAAAATTATAGGATTTCAAGAAGAATTTAAAAAAGATAACAGTAGGCAAGACCACAGGCAATGGCATCCATCTCATCATCCTCTTTTTTTTGAGGAATATTTTCGGAAAGAGTAATCATCTTTGCTAAAGATTTTTTATCAGCTCTCCCATAACCGGTAATTGCT
>JAPYWZ010000082.1 GCA_028276105.1 Microgenomates group bacterium
AGGAAAGATCTGGAAACAAAGGCCAATGAAGAATTAAATATTATTCTCCCCTACCTACCAAAACCTTTATCCGATGAGGAATTAAAACAGGAAATTAAAAAAATCATTGAAGAAAATAATAATTTATGGCAAAAAAATCCAAAAAGTTTAATTGGGATTTGTATTAAGGCTTTAAAAACAAAAGCTGAAACAAAAAGAATTATTGAGGTAATAAATTCACTTTAAAAACTATAAATTCTTTCTAAAGCCTCGACCCCCAAAAAAAACATCTCACTATCAAAGTTTTCATTGGGTGCGTGAATATTATCATCGGGTAAAGTAAAGCCGGTTAAAATAATTGGTTTTTTATACAGACGTTGAAGAATTTCTGCCGCTGGAATTGATCCCCCACTGCGATTAAAAACTACCTCATTCCCAAAAACATCTTTTAAAATTTTAGCTGTCTTTTTTACCCATTCATTTTTAACGTCAGTATAAAATGGCGCGGACTTTGATAAACATTTTAACTCCCATCTAACTTCTTTGGGAAGATTTTTTTCAACAAAATCAAAAACTTGCGCTTCAATCTCTTTTGGATCCTGATATTCAACCAAACGAAAAGAAAACTTCACTTTTGCTTCTTTGGGGATAACCGTTTTTTGACCATCACCGATAAAACCAGAAATTATCCCATGACAGTCAAAAGAGGGAAAAATTTTTGATGATAAAGAAGAAAATCCCTCAATTTCAGTCAATCCAAAAACCCCGGCTTCTTTTTTTTCTTCCTCATCCGATTTTAAAGTTTTTTTTAAAAGTAAAAGTTCCTCTTTTTCAATTTTTCTTACTTTTTCGTAAAACTTTGGCATTAAGATTTTGCCAGTTTTTATATCTTTGGTTTTAGCAATCAAGTCAGCCAAAACATTAATCGGATTATAAACCCGATTACCATAAACGCCTGAGTGCAAATCACGCTGGCCGATTTTTACCGTCAGTTCAAAATAAATAATCCCCCGCAACCCATAAAAAATCTGCGGCACATTTTTTTGATGCATCCCGGTATCGATTAGGTAAAAAACATCGATTTTTGACAAAACATCTTTTGCCTCTTTTACATAATCTTCAAAATGGACACTGCCTACTTCTTCTTCGCCTTCTAAAATAAAAACAATGTTGTTTTTTAGCTTTTTTTCTTCAATCAAATGTTTAATAGCAAAAAGATTTTGGACGATATGACCTTTGTCATCGGCTACCCCACGACCAAAAAATTTACCCTTTTTTTGTGTTAGTAAAAAAGGCGCCGTTTCCCACTCAGACACTGGATCTTCGGGTTGAACATCATAATGACCATAAATCCCAATTGTTTTTGCTTTTTCATCCTTGATTAAAGTCGCCAAAATTAAAGGTGGGGCTTTTTCTTTTTCTAAAATCTTAACTGAAAAACCCAAACTTAAAAGAAAATCTTTTAAAAAAGAAACTGCTTTTTCAATCTCTGAAAAACGATTTTCATCGGTTGAGACGGATTGAATTTTGACAAAATCGGAAAAAAAGTTGATAATTTGAGTTTTGGTCATAATTGAAATTATATACCCATCTTACTCTGATTTGCAAATTTCTTATTTTTTTGTCATTAAGAAAATTCGTTTGCTTTTTCTCTTGCTTTTTTGTCATAATCATTTTATGATCTTTCCAAAAAAAGAAATCATCGAAAAAGCCCATATTAAAGATTATGAAGAGCTTTATCAAAAGTCAATTGAGCATCCCGAAGCTTTTTGGGAAAATATCGCTAAAGAACTTGCCTGGTTTAAACCCTGGAATAAAGTTTTGCAATGGCAGTATCCTTATGCCCGCTGGTTTATCGGAGCTCAAACAAACATTGTCTATAACGCACTTGACCGTTGGCAAAAAACTCCGACCGCAGAGAAACTAGCTTTGATCTGGGTTGGTCAGCCAGAAAAACAAACGCCCGATAACTTTCCCGTCCGTACCTTTACCTATAAACAACTTCACGAAGAAGTTTGTCGTTTAGCTAATGGCTTAAAAACTTTAGGTGTTAAAAAAGGCGATCGAGTGATAATCTATCTTCCAAGAATTCCGCAGCAATTTATCTCCATGCTTGCCTGTCTTAAGATTGGGGCTTTGCATTCAGTTGTCTATTCTGGTTTTTCTACTGAAGCTTTAAAATCACGAATTGAAGATGCCAAAGCCAAAGTAATCATCACTACTGATTGGTATCCTTACAAAGATAAAATTTTAAAACCAATTGAAAATGTCACTGAAGCAGTAAAAGGAATTGAAAGTGTTGAGTATGTAATTGTGGTTGAAAGGGAAAAATCCGAAACACAAAATTCTAAACAAGAAATCATAAAACAAAACAATCAAGATGTCATTCCTTGCCCTCCGATTCGGAGGGCGAGCTCCGACCAGGAATCTATAAAATTGTTTAATCATATAGATTCCCGCTTTCGCGGGAATGACAATGATATAAATAACCCAATTAATAAGGATGGTAATTTACTTCAAGTTTCGAATTTAGAATTTAGAGATTCGAATTTAAACATAAAGTTTCTTTCTTACTTTGATCTTGTATCAAAACAAGACATTCTTTACCCAACCGCAATCATGGAGTCAACCGACCCCTCTTTCATCCTCTACACCTCAGGCTCAACTGGAAAACCAAAAGGTGTCCTTCACTCTCACGGCGGTTATATGGTTGGTGTTTATGCAACAATGAAGTATGTTTTTGATATTCACGGTGATGAAATTTTTTGGAGTACGGCCGATGCCGGTTGGATCACTGGTCATTCCTACATTCTTTACGGTCCTTTATTAAATGGGATTACCACTTTTGTTTACGAAGGCACGCCTGATTATCCTGATATTGAAGTTTGGTGGAAACTAATTGACCGCTTTAAAATCACTCATTTTTACACGGCACCAACAGCGATAAGAGCTTTGATGCGCTTTGGCGAAGAGCCAATTAAAAAATATAACCTTTCTTCCCTTCGCATTTTAGGGTCGGTTGGTGAACCAATCAATCCTGAAGCTTGGGAATGGTTTTATAAAAATATCGGACGGGAAAAATTGCCCATTATCGATACCTGGTGGCAGACAGAAACCGGTATGCATCTGATTACCCCACTTCCTACCTCTCCTCTAAAACCAGGCAGTTGCTCAAAACCATTTTTTGGAGTGGTTGCCGATGTTGTTGATGAAAATGGAAAAAGTCTACCCAAAAACACCCAAGGATACTTAGTTATAAAAACTCCCTGGCCTGCCATGCTTTTGGATTTATGGAACAATCCACAAAAGTATAAAGAAACCTACTTTGAAAAGATAAAAAATCAAAACCAAACTGATTTTTGCTACTTTACCGGCGACTCGGCCAAAATCGATGATGATGGTTATTTTTGGATCACTGGCAGAAACGATGATGTGATAAAAGTCTCAGGTCATCGCTTAGGCTCAGCAGAAATCGAACACGCTATTGTTGAACATCCCTCTGTTGCTGAAGCAGCCGTGATTGGCAAACCCCATCCCATAAAAGGCGAATCAATCAAAGCCTTTGTCATTTTAAAAATTGGGAAAACCCCATCAGAGGAGTTAAAAAAAGAAATTAATGATTTAG
>JAPYWZ010000084.1 GCA_028276105.1 Microgenomates group bacterium
GGGGTTTTTCCAAGTTTTTGTCAGTTGAGGAAGGGGGAGGGGGAAGGGATGATTCTTCTTGGGATTCTTCTTGGAGTTCTTCGTTTTTTTGATAAACTTTTGCGGTTTGGGTGGGGAGGGGAGTTTGGAAGATAGGAGGGGAGATAAGAGGGGTATAAGAAGTTTTGGGCGAAATTGTTAGTTGGGGTTTTGATATTTTTTTATTAAAAGACAAAAGGGGAAAAGCTTCGATTTTTGGTAGTTTGATTTGTGAAAAAGAAGAAGCGATTTTTGGCGGAAGGGTTTTTAAAAGGGTGGGGTTTTTGGTAAAGTGATTGAGAGAGAAAACGATTGTTAAAGAAAGGATTATGGCAAAAAAAAGTCTTGCATTTGAGGTTGACATATTTTTATTATAATGGTTATAATTGAATTATAAAATGAAAAATAAAAAAGGCGAAATTACCACTATTTTGACTTTAGGGATGATTTTGGTTGGGGCAGTTTTAACCATTGCCACTTCTTTTTTTGCCAATAAAACAAAAAATTTAGCCTCAAATCCAAGGGCCCTAACCCAATCTACTCCTTCTACATCATCCGCGTCCGCAACTTTAACCCTAACTCCAACTTCAACAGGTAGACGGGGAAGATATTTAGGTTCAGGTAATGCTTATTTATGTGAACCAAATAATCCTCCTGTTTCTTTTACATTTTCTAATAAAGTTTATACTTTTGATGGTAACGGATGTGATGTAGAAGTTAAGAGGTGTCCTAACGATGCTCTTCCTTTTGCTTGTGTGGTAGTTGATGATTTATGTAAAGGTGAGCCCAGATATCGTTGGTATGGTTGTACCGGTCAGCCGTGTCAAAATACAAAGATAAAGCAGGCAGGTCGTGGACCAGGGGTTTTGGTTGGGATACCTGATGGGATGGCAAAGTATGATGATTCAAAGTGTCAAAGTCAATTAGCAACCCCAACGCCACCCCCAATAAATCCACCTTCAACGAATTCTTGTGAAAAAGATGGAAAAGGAATTTGTATAGAAAAAATGTATGGAGATAAAAAACAAGATTGTGCAGACTATGATTCTCGCAGCCAGGTATTAAATAGGTCTTGTGGAGATAATAATATGGTTTGTTGTAGTATTCCAACTTCAGGAGACGGAACTTCGCCTGGTATTACCTCAAAAGGTGGCGAAGGTCAACCGTGTATAGTAGAACATCAGAGAGAGAGATGTAATGATTCGTTAGTGCCTAAATGGTCCAACAAGGAATGTATCTGCGTCACCCCAACCCCACTTCCATCTTTAGAACACGGACCTCCCCCACCAAATGGATGCATAAGTGGAACTTGTGATTCTGGAGCCATTTATTCATATAAATGTTTAAACCCAATTGGTAATAAGTGTGGCGGTGAATTTGGTTTTTACCACAATTCAAACTGTAGTGGATCTCCGGTAACTACATATTTTTCTTTTAATGATTTAGAATCTTATAAAAATGATTTTTGTTTTAATTATAGATCTATAAATTATCGTTTAACTTTTATTTTTGATAACATAAATTATGATTATCGAAAACCTTATAGTAATGAATTAAAAATTTATTTAGAAGATACTGGTAAAGTTCTTTATAAAGAGGAAGGAATTGATTTATCTAAAATTAATAGACTTGAAGTTAATTTACAAGAAAATAATATAAATGGTATTGTAAGTTGGACTTTTACTTATGATCCGGCAGGAAATGAATTATTTGATAGAAGTATTTCAGGTGTAGTTACAAGTGACGGAACTATTTATGTAACACCCTGATGAAAACTATGTTTAATTTTTATAAAAAATATCTATTTATCTTTTTTGCTTTTATTTTAGCTTATTTTTTAAGCAGTTTTTCGATTAAGCATATTTTTTTAGCCAACTCACCAAAGATAAGACCAAATTTAGGAGGATATTTTTTGGCAAAAATGAAAAATACTAAAGATAGATTTTTGGCTTTTTTTAATTCTAATATTATCACAAAGTCAAATTATCAAAATTATGGTAATAATACCCAATTACAACTTCCACCTCAATTAGCAAGTACTAATAATAAAGAAAAAATAGAGGCGTTTTTGAAAGAAAATTTAAAACCAATTACCAAAGGAGTAAGAGCCGCATCTGTTCCAGGATATAGTTATACTGAATTTAGATTAAATGAAATTGAATGGGCAAGGATCACTTATACTCTAAAAAATGGTAAAAAAATAACAATAGAATATCCTAAAGGTACCAAACCACCGCCAAAAGAGATTTATGAAGATTGATAATTTTTCTACTTTAATAAGGTTTTTTCATTAATTCAACATGATGATTTTGTCTAGACGTGATTAGTCATGTTTCTACGGGATTTATTCTATAAATTTATTCTTTCTTATCAAAGCACCAATATCAGCTTTTAAAGAAGGTGGATTGTAATTTTGGATTAAACTATTTCTTATCCGGCGATTTCTTTTCTAATGACTGTTTCTTTATATTAAAACATCTTATTTTTGTAGAGACACGCCATGGCGTGTCTCTACATTTATTTATATTTTCAAATTTTATCTGTAGAGACGTGATTAATCACGTCTCTACAGGATTATGCGGTATGCTTATAAATAAATGAGATCCTGAACCAAGTTCAGGATGACATTGAGATATCTAATAATCATATTGACATACTTATGGAAGTATGGTAATATGGTATCATATGAGTCAATTAATTAGAACTACTATTACATTACCGGTTGATCTTTATGAAAAGTTGCGAGCGGCTTCTTTTTATCAAAGAAAGCCAATTTCTCAACTGATTCGCGAAGGAGCGGAAAAAATTTTACCGCAAAAAAGCAAAAAAGTAAGTATTAAATTAAAAGATATTGAAGGAAAATACAGGATTGCCGGTAAAAAAGGAGAATTCAATCGTTCTTTATACTATGATAAACTTATCAAAAAAAAGATGTCTGATTGATACCAATATTTTGGTTGCCTATATTAATCAAAGTCATCCTTTGCATTTGAAGGCAAAAAAACTTTTTCAAAGAATTCTAAAAAAAGAGTTTAAACCAGTATTGTCTTCACAAAATCTTTTAGAGTTAACCGCGGTATTAGTTGAAGCTTTTAAAATATCAAAAAAACAAGCAGTAAAAGATGTTGAGTTATTTGCCAATGATCCATTATTTGAAATTATCTATCCTAACCATAATGTATTAAATAATTTCTTTAGCCTAATGGAAAAAGGCATATCTCTTCATACAGTTGATGCTTTTTTATTGGCAACAGCGATGGAAAATAGAGTTGAAATAATAATCACGAATGATAAAAAGTGGAAGAAGATTAAGGAAATAACAACAGTATTATTGATTTAATGGTTTTTTTTAGATTTTTTTGTCGAGACGTGATTAATCACGTTTCTACGGGATTTATTCTATAAAATTTATTCTTTAGTATCTTTTAACAACTCCCACCAATTATTTTTACTTACCACAAAAAACTGGCTTTTTGGGTGGGTTTGAAAATAGGTTTGGTTTTTTACCATCTTTTTGCGATCGTGATAAGATGGTAAAAAGATTATTTTGGGTCAAAAAAATAAGCAATTTAATA
>JAPYWZ010000086.1 GCA_028276105.1 Microgenomates group bacterium
ACAAGTTTTTTAAAGGCTTTAGGTTAATATCACACTCTAATCTTAATTTTTTACCAACCAAATTTTTAAAAGAACCAAATACCCCTTGACAAAATAAGATTTTTTTTTAATAATTTAAGGTAATCTCTAAATTTTAAAATTTTTTATTTTTTATGGTAGATCTTGTTCCTAAAGTTTATGCGCAGGTTGTAACTATTAAACCAGGGATCACACCGCCAAGTTTAAGTGATGTTTTGGGATTTGTTATTAAAGGTTTTTTTATTTTAGCGGGGTTGGCGGCAATTTTATATCTTCTGCTTGGGGCTTTTGACTGGATTACTTCGGGAGGAAATAAAGAAAATGTAGAAAAAGCAAGAAATAAAATTCAGGCAGCAGTTTTAGGTTTAATTATTATATTTCTTGTGTTATCGCTAGTAGTATTAGTGGAAAATATTTTTAACGTTGGTTTGGGAGTTTCTAAAGAGATACGCGTTCCCACTTTAGTAATTACTGGAGTAAGCGGGCAATAATAATTTAGTTTTTTTCAATGCTTTCTTTTTTATTATTTTCAGTCTACGCTCAAGATATTTGTTCAGCAGATAAGAGTGGTAATAGCTGTTGTGTTGACGGTGTTCCTACCTTAAAATGCTTAGAAAATATTTTTGGCAATCTTTTAAATTTAGCCACCGGAATTTTTCTTTTGGCCCTTTTTATCATGCTTGTTGTTGGTGCTTTTAACTATCTGACTTCTTTTGGTAATCCGGAAAAAGTTAAAAAAGCCCAAGGAACGCTTAAGTTTGCTTTTATTGGGTTGATTCTTTTTTTAGGATCGTATTTAATTTTAAATCTAATTTGTTTTCTTTTCTTTAATGAAGTTGGTCCAAGCTGTCGCCTATTTAAATTTGAGCTTCCTGGTCCTTAAATTTTTCAATTTCTTTAAGTAAAACTTCTCTTTCATTTTTTAATTTTTTCTCAACTACCTTTTCAAAAAGATATTTTAAAACTTTTCCTACTTTTGGCCCAGGTTTTATCTCTAAAATCCTCATTACATCGTATCCGTTTACTTTTAAATCAGTAATTTTAAAAGGTTCTTTTTGAACTTCAATCAGTCTTTTTTTAAAAAGCTCAAGTCGCCAAGAGGTAGCTTTTGTTCCAGAACCCAAGCGATCGGCCACCCTAAGATCAAGCATATCTAAAAGATATTCTTTACCAACGTTTCTTATAAATCGTCTTATGGCTTTGTCGGTTTGCAGTTCTGATACAGTAAATTGATGATAAGCAACCAGACGAACAAGTTTTTCTTTTTGTTTGCTTGAGAGCTTAAATCTTTCAGCAATTTTTTCTGCCAATTTTTTTCCAACCACCTCATGATTGTAAAAAGTAATGAGTCCTGTTTTTTCATCTTTTTTAAAAGTTTTGGCTTTGCCAATATCATGAATAAGGGTAGCAAAGCGAGTGATTTCATCTTTTGAGGGACAGTATTTTAAAGACATCACCAAATGAGTACCAACATCGTAGATATGGTGTCTTTTTGGGCTTTTTTGAGGAATGAAAAAACAAACATCAAGTTCAGGTAAGATATATTTTAAAAGACCGGTATTTCGTAGGAATAAAACACCTTCGGCTGGATGATCGCTTTTTAAAATTTTTAAAAACTCATCTCTTATTCTTTCCCAGGAAATTTTAGTAATTAAATAATTGTTTTTCACAATTGCTTCTCTTGTTTTTTCTTCAATTAAAAAACCAAGTTGGGAAGCAAAGCGGATTGCTCGCAAAAGTCTTAAAGCATCTTCAGCAAATCTTTTATCGGGATTACCAACACAGCGAATAATTTTTTCTTTTAAATCTTTTTGCCCATGGTAGGGATCAATAATCTTTTTACCATCGTAAGCGATGGCATTGATAGTAAAATCACGACGGGCCAAATCTTCTTCTAATGTTTTTGCCCACTTGATTTTTTTTGGATGACGAAAGTCAGTATAATCTTCCTCTTTGCGAAAAGGGGTAATCTCAACGATGGTTTTTTGTAAAGAAGAAGAATCATCCATTGCTACCGGAATCGACACCGTGCCATAAGTATTGTGATAAAAAGAGTTTGGAAAAAGCGATTGGATTTGTTCTGGAGTAGCGTTGGTGGTAAAGTCAAAGTTTTTTGGGTTTTTCCCAAGAAGAAAGTCGCGAACTGCTCCACCAACAAGATAAATCTCAAAACCGTTTTTTTTAAAGATAGAAAAAATATTTTTTATGACTTCTGGTAAGGGAAACATGAGTAAATTATATCTTATTCAACCAAAGATTTTAAAATATCTAAATTTTTTTTGTCAGGTCCTTCTTTACCAAAGCCTGGAGTTTCGATGATAAAAGGATAGTTTTTTGTCTTTTGATGATTTAAAAGGGTTTTAAATTCATTTAGTCCGATTGTTCCTTGGCCAATGTTTTCATGTCTATCTTTTTTAGAGTTAAAAGGATCACGACTATCATTAAGATGCCAAACTTCCAGTTTATCTAAAAGATTTAGTTTTTCTAATTTTTCAAGAAATTTATAAAGTTCTTTTTCTGTCTCAAATTTGTAGCCGTTTGAAAAAAGATGGCAGGTGTCAAGACAAAGTCTAAGGCGAGGGCTTTTAACATCTTTGAAAATCTGACTTATTTCTTCTAAACTTTGGCCGATTTTTCGATTGCCCGCATTTTCAATGATAAAAAATGTTTCTTTGGGAGTTTTCTCCAAAATTTCTTTGATATTGTTAATTAATAGTTGATACTTGCTACTTTCTACTTTATTTTTATATGAACCCAAATGAACAATTGAGCCTTTAATTTTTAGTTTTTGCGCTAGATTAAGCTCGTTGATAAGTGATTGTTTTGAAAGTTGACCAATTTTGCCATCATCGGCTAAATTGATAAGATAAGAAGCGTGAAAATAAATGGGAAAGACAGAAAGTTTTTCAGCAGTTTTAATAAATTGATTAATTTGATCATCAGTTAATTTGGTAAAACTCCAACCACGAGGAGAAGAGGAAAAAATCTGAAGACAGTTACCACCAATTTTTACCACCCGCTCAATCGCCTTATCAAGCCCACCAGCGATTGATTGATGGGCACCGAGTTTAAGCATATTTTTCAAAAATTTCTTTGATTCTTTTTTTAATATTTTTGGGAAAAGTGAAGTTTTCTATTTCGTCTTTTGAAAGCCAGTGAAAGGCAGTTAATTTTTTTTCTAGCTTAACCTCATCGTTTTTGGGATGACATAAAAAATGTTGGGCATGAAACCAAAAACCATTGCTTTCAAAAACATCCTCACCAAGCCATTGATAGTTGGAAATTTCAAGATTGACTTCTTCTTTTATCTCTCTTTTTAAGCCATCGATAATTGGTTCATCTTTTTCAATTTTGCCACCGGGAATAGTCCATAAACCAGCATCAATATTTTCATAAGGAGATTTTTTGACAATAAGAAGTTTTTTATCTTTTAAAATAAAAGCCCCAACCGCCAAAACAATATAAAATTTTTCAGGTTCTTTTAAAAATTTGGTTGGTAAAAAATTAAGATTAGAGTGTGATATTAACCTAAAG
>JAPYWZ010000003.1 GCA_028276105.1 Microgenomates group bacterium
GAGCGAAGGATGACTAATAAATTTTAATATTTTTCCTTCTTCATCCACTCCTTTAACTCTTTCTCTTTTTCTCTTTCTATCTCCCTTTGTTTTTCAAGCTTTCTTTTTTCAATCTCTTTTCTTCCTCTTGCCAAAGCAATCTCAAGCTTTAAAAGTTTTCCTTTATTATAACACGAAACCGGAACTACTGTCAAGGATTTTGCCGACTTTAGCTTGGTTTTTAGTCTTACGATTTCCTTTTTATTCAAAAGCAACTTTCTTGATCTTTTGGGATCATAATTTTGGTTTTGGGAAAAACGGTAGGGTGGAATTTCGGCGTTTATAAGATAGGCTCCATCATCTAAAAACTTAACATATGAATCTTCAAGTCTTAATCTTCCCTCTCTTATTGATTTCACCTCTCCCCCCGTCAAAACTATCCCTGCTTCAAGACTTTCTATTTTTTCATAATCATGATGAAATTTTTTGTTAATAATTTTCATTTTTTAAATTAATAAAATTTTTAATTTTAAATTGAATTTTTTATTTTTAATTTTTCATTTTTAATTTTATAATATCTCTATGTCAATTATTGCTGATTTACACCTTCACTCCAAATATTCTCGGGCCGTTTCCCAAAAAATGGATTTAAAAGAAATTGCTTTTTGGGCCAAGAAAAAAGGAATTAATCTTGTTTCAACCGCCGACTGGACGCATCCTTTGTGGTTTCGCGAAATTCAGGAAAACTTAACGGAAAAATCACCTGGTATTTTTAGATTAAAAGATGGCAGTTTCCCTGAAGTTTCTTTTATCCTTTCAACTGAAGTCTCATCAATCTACAATCAAGATGGCAAAACAAGAAGAATTCACAATCTTATCTTTTCTCCCTCCTTAAAAACCGCCGAAAAAGTAATAAAAAAACTCCAAGAAGAGAAAGTCAATCTTTTGGCTGATGGAAGACCAACAATGGGAATTTCCGCCAAAGATCTTTTAGAACTTCTTTTATCAATTGATGAAAATATCTTCTTAATTCCCTGTCATGTTTGGACTCCTTGGTTTTCTTTGTATGGCTCAAAATCAGGCTTTGACTCAATCAAAGAAGCTTTTGGCGACTTAGAAAAATACATCTTTGCCATTGAAACCGGCCTTTCTTCTGATCCAATTATGAACTGGCAGATTGAGGAATTAGAAAATCGTTCAATTGTCTCTTTTTCCGATGCTCATTCTGGCCAAAAATTAGGCCGAGAGGCAACTGTTTTTATAAAAAATAGCAATCATTTTTCCGGTGATTTTTCCTATTTTGATATCATAGATGCTTTTAAACAAAAAAAGAATAGTCATTTAAAAATCGGCTACACGATTGAGTTTTTTCCAGAAGAAGGCAAATATCACTGGTCGGGTCATCGCCTTTGTGGCGTGCGATACTCTCCTTATGATGTTTTAGAAAAAGGCGAAATCTGCCCGGTTTGCCAAAAACCTTTAACCATTGGGGTGGAAAATCGCGTGTTAAAACTTTCTAAAAAAGTTTTTAAAAACGAGGATCTTTTTTTGGTAAAAAATAAATTTGATGTCACTTTTGTTTATGACAAAGAAAAAAAGAAAACTCCTTTTGTTTCGCTGGTCCCGCTTTTGGAGATTTTGCAAGAAATCTATCAATCACCAAAAAAAGCTGAGGATGAGTACCAAAGGTTAACAGAAAATTTAGGGACCGAGTTTGAAATTTTGTTTAGAAAAAGTTATGAGGAAATTGAAAGGGTGGGGGGTAAAAAATTAAAAGAAGCAATTGAAATTGTAAGACAAAGAAAAGTTTTTGTTGATCCTGGATACGATGGGGTTTTTGGTGTGGTTAAAATTTTTAAACAAAAAGAAGAAAATGAATCATCAAAAGGCCAAGAAAAAGAACAACTCAATCTTTTCTAACCTTAAAAATTTTCTCCCCTATCTTTTTCTTTTCCTTTTACCCACCCAGTTGGGAAAGCATTTCTTTTTTTCTTTTTCTTATCTTAATGGGGTAAGGGTTGATTATTTAGCCCCAACTTTATATCTTATTGATCTTGTCTTTTTTCTAATTTTCCTCTTTAATTTTTCTTTATTTTTTTCTTTTTTAAGACAAAAAAAATTAATGTTTTTGTTTTTGTTTTTAGGCCTTAATCTTTTATTTTCTTTATCAAAACCAATTGCTTTTTACTCAATCTTAAAATTTTTTCAGTTTATATTTATTTTTTATTTTTTTTACCAAACAAAAGTTGATTACCGCTTTTTTCTCATTAGTTTTTTACCAATAACCATCGTTGAGGTTTTTTTGGTTTTGTATCAATTAAAATTTGGAAAGTCGTATGATGGCGTTTTTTATTTTTTGGGAGAAAGACATTTAAATCTCTCAACCCCAGGGATTGCCAAAACTTCCTTTTTTGGCCAAGAACTACTTCGCCCCTATGGCACTTTTTCTCATCCCAATTCTTTAGCTGGTTTTTATCTTCTTTTTTATGTTTTTCTTTTAACTGATAAAAACTTTGACCGATATTTTTGGTTAAAGAATATCCTTCTTTTTTTATCCTCCCTTCTTATTCTTTTTTCTTTTTCCAAAGTGGCCATTATTCTTTTTTTAATAATTAATCTTGCTTTTTATTTTCCAAAAATAAGATTTTGTTGGCTTTGTTTTTTGGCAAAAATAATTACCTTTTTTAGCATTTTTTTTATTTTTCTTTCTGCCAAAGGTGATATTTTTAGTTTAGAAAAAAGAAAGGAGTTAATTTTACAAAGCTTAAATATTATTAAAAACTATCCTCTTTTTGGAGTGGGTTTGGGGAATTATCTTTTGGGGCAAAAGAATTTTTCTTCCTCCTTTTCTTTATTTTTCAACCAACCAGTTCATAACATCTTTTTGCTTTTGATGGCAGAATTGGGGCTTCCTTTTTTTATTCTCATTCTTTTTTTTCTTATAATGTTTTTTAAAAAAAATTCAAAAAAACTCCCCTTTACTACTTACTACTTACTACTTACTACTATCCTCACTGGCTTCTTTGATCATTATTGGCTAACTTTAAAACAAAACTTTCTTCTTTTGGCAGTTGTCTTTGCTGTTTCTTTAAAAAGAAGCTAACTTTTTTCTAATCTCATCATTAATTTTTTTAATTTCCAAAAGATAAACATTTTGGCCTTGACTCACCTTTTTAAAAAAATCATCAATCACCTCAGCGTGTTTTTCATTGGCGGTTTTTATTTTTTCAATCAATTCTTTTGGGAAGCTTTGCCCTTGTTTTTTTGCTTGCTCCATTAAAAAAGGAATTTCAAAAAAATATTTTTCCCCTTTGGCCAAAGTATCCAAAGCCATCTTTTCTTTTCCCTTTTCAAGAAGAATTTGGGCTGAGGCAACCCTTTTATCAGAATACAAAAGATAAATTTCTGCTTTTTTTTGAAGACTGCGATTGAAAAAAAGGTGAAGACGATCGCGCAAGGCCTTTAAAAAATACAACGGATGATCGGGTAAAATCCCAGGATAAGACAGTTGATAAGCCACTTTGTTTTCCGCTTTTACCTCGGCTACCTCACTTAAATAAACGGTTAAGGGAATGGTAACAACTAAGATAAGAAAACTTAAAAAAATTAGGGCTTTATTAAGCATAAAAATATTATACTCCTTTTTTCAAAAAAATGCAAATTTTAAAAAAACTTTCTTTTTTTTCATTCAACAAGCAAGGCATGATAGTTTTGAAAAAATTTTAAGAAGAAAAAAATAAATTTTTAAAACCTTATTCACTTGCCAAAGACTTTATTTTAAGATTAAAGATATCTTCTTATCTTTTCGGTAATTTTTTTTAAAGTATCTTGATTTATGTTTTTAACGTCGGGGACAAACTCTTCTTCTCCCTTTTTTCGAGGCAAAATATGAATATGAGCATGAGGCACTTGTAAACCATGAGTAACATAAGTGATAAAATAAGGGTTAAAAGCTTTTTGCATCGCTTTGGTAATTTTTAATGCTACCTCCCAATAAGTACCAAAATTGGGGACATCATAAACCCAACGATAATGTTTTTTGGGAATAACAAGAGTATGACCTTCAACCCTTGGATATATATCCAAAAAGGCCAAAAACTCTGTATCTTCGTATACCTTAAAGCAAGGCAGTTTACCCAAAACTATTTGGCAAAAAATACAATTTTCCATACTTATATATTTTAACCTATTTTTGATAAAATATATAAGTAAATGCTCCCATAGTTCAATGGATAGAATAGGGGTTTGCGGAACCTCTGATGGCTGTTCGAATCAGCCTGGGAGCACAGGGGGTGTAGTTCAATGGTAGAATAGAGGTCTCCAAAACCTTTGATGGGGGTTCGATTCCCTCCACCCCTGCTTGTTTAAACTTTATCCTTGCCCAAGATGATTTTAATAAAACAATTGATGATGTTTATAAAAATAAGAAAAAGCCATTTTAGGCGTGGTTGATGGCCAAACACCTTTGGGGGTAGAAAGTAAAGAGGATAAAAAACAAAGGAAAGATTTTTTGCGAAAAATTGGATATAAGTTATAAAAAAATATCAAAGAAAAAAATTAATGCGAAAATAAAATTTAATTTAATTTGAAAAAATTAATGGAAATTGGTATATTTAATTCATATGCAACAAGTTGTAAGTATCACCAGTCAAGGACAAATCACTTTACCAGCTACCATAAGGCGGTTGTTTGGCCTTGATAAGTTTAAAAAGGTTCTTGTAAGAGCTCAAACCAATCAAATTATTGTTGAACCAATGACTGATTTTTCCAAAATGGCTGGTATTTTGAAAAACAAAAAAATAAAAAAACCAATTCAAGAGGTTATTAAGTTAGAAGAAAAGGCTATCGAAACAATAAGAAGATGAAAAACTTCTTAGTCGATACTAACTTTATTCTTCGTTATCTTTTAGCCGATGATAAAGATTTGTTTGAAAAAGCAAAAAAAATCTTCGACGAAGCCGCCAAGAAAAAAATAAAGGTTGAAATTATTCCCGAAGTAATCTTTGAGTTAAATTATGTTTTAAAAGGTGTTTATAAAGTAAAAAGAGAAAAAGTAGCGGAAATTTTACTCAACTTAGTCAAAACACCTTATCTTGTGATTGAAAATCAATCGTTGTTAATTGAAGTTTTAGAAACTTACCAAAAAGTTAATGTTGATCTTTTTGATATTTATCTTTATTTTTTGGGGAAAAGTAAAAACAAAGAGATTCTTTCCTTCGATAGTGACTTTAAAAAATTATCCCATTTTTCACCAACCAAATTTTTAAAAGAACCGTCTTATTCTTGACTTAAGTAATACTCTATGGTATAAGTATTACTGTATGATACAAACATCAACCATCACCCAAAAAGGACAGGTAACTATCCCCTATTTTATCCGTCAAAAATTAAACCTTATTTCAGGTACTAAAATCGCTTTTAGTTTAGAAAAAGAAAAAGTGATTCTTTCACCTTTACCTTCATTTTTTGATTTTCGCGGTTCAGTCAAGTCAAAAAAAGAATTTGATATAAAAAAAATGCGTCAAAGCGCTAAAAACCAATTAAAAAAACGCTATGGAAAAAGTCCTTGATGCCAATATCATCATCCGTTTTTTAGTTGATGATGATAAAGAAAAAGCTGATGCCATCGAAAAACTCCTTCGCTCCAACGAAACTTTGATCTTAACCGATGTCACGATTGCCGAAATTATCTGGGTTTTGTCTTCTTATTATAAAGAGCCAAAAAAAGACATCGTCAAAAAAATTACTGCTTTAATTCATCTTCCTTCAATTAAATGTAATAAAAAAGTGATGATTACCGCTTTAAATTTTTTTGAAAAACACAATATTGACTGGATTGATGCCTATCTTGCCGCTTATACTAAAGAAAATGATTTAAAAGAAATTTATTCTTATGATCTTGATTTAGATAAAATAAAAAGTATAAAGAGGTTAACACCTTAGATTAGATATGTTATAATAAATAATACTTTTACGGGGTAGTGTACGGTGGCACACGAGGCTCATAATCTCGTAGACCGGGTTCAACTCCCGGCCCCGTAACCATAAAGTAGTCCGCCATAGGCCGATACTTTATAGGTGTGAAGTTAACTTATTTTACCTCACACCAAAAATGACTCTTAAAGAATAAATTAATACCATGAACAACTTTTTTCTTTCTATTATTATTCCCGTTTTTAATGAAGAAAAAAATATTCAGCCTCTTTTAAAACGACTTCTTAAGGTTGTTAAAAAATATAACTTTGAAATTATCTTTGTTAGCGATGGTTCAACCGATAAGACTGAAGAGGTGATAAAGAATGAAGCAAAAAAAGACAAACGGATAAAACTCATTTCTTTTTTGCGAAATTTTGGCCATCAGATGGCTCTTTTTGCTGGCTATGAGCATGCCAAAGGTGATGTGGTTGTTTCTTTAGACGCTGATCTTCAAGACCCACCAGAAATTATCCCCAAAATGATTGAGGCCTGGCAAAAGGGAGCCAAAGTTGTTTATGCCAAAAGAGAAGAAAGAAAAGTCGATTCTTTTTTTAAAAAAATAACTGCCCAAATTTTTTATAAATTATTAAACTTTGTCTCTGATGTTCCTATCCCAAAAGACGTTGGTGATTTTCGTCTTCTTGATAAAAAGGTGGTTGATTTTTTAAAAGGACTTTGCGAAAAACCAAGATTTTTAAGGGGTCTTGTTGCCTGGCCAAGCTTTCCCTCCACTTTTGTCTATTTTAAAAGAGAAAAACGTCTTTTTGGAAAAACTCATTATCCTTTGTCAAAAATGGTAAACTTTGCTTTGGAAGGAATTACCGCCTTTTCCATCAAACCCTTGCGTTTGGCCACCTATTTGGGATTTTTAACCTCTTTTTTTGCGATTTTAACGATAATCGTTAAATCTTTTCAACACTTTGTCTTAAAACAAGGCGATTGGCTACCAGGCTGGGCATCCCTTTTTTTTGCCATTGTTTTTTTGGGTGGAGTCCAACTTATCACCATTGGCATTATTGGAGAGTATGTAGGCAAAATCTATCAAGAAATCCAAAAACGACCCAATTATTTAGTTAAAGAAAAAATAAATTTCTAAAACACCTCGGGAAAAATATGAAAAAAGCACTCGGTTTAATTTTAATTGCTTTCGGACTAGCGCTTATTGTTTTTGTGATTTATAACTTTTTTCAGGAAAAAAACAAAATTATTTCTCCTATTCCGGAAGAAAAAGGAGTAAAAGTCATTTACATCTCACCCACTAAATAATATTTTTTTAAAGTTGCAATCAAAATCGGTTTTTTGCTACATTAAAATTATGAGAAAAAAAATCCTTATCTTTTTTGTTTTATTTTTTTCTTTTATTTTTTTTCCTCTATCAAAAAATCAAGCACAAACAATTACTCCCTCACCTAAACTAACAATTACTCCCCTCACCAATAATAATACCGGTTTTGAAATTTTAGTTGATTTATTAAAGATAGTGTTTGGTCTTAGTGGTGATGAAAATGCTTCCCCCTCTAATCAAAAAAATCCAATCAATCCTTCAGGCTCCATTCCTTTAAACCTCTCTCACTTTCCTGATATTAAAGTTACGCCTGATATTAATGGTTTAATTTACTATCCGCAATGTAATGGTCCATATGATAACTATCCTCTACCACAAGAGGGAACGATTTGTCAAGCTGGTTGTGGGCCAACCACGGTCGCAATGATTTTGGCTTCTTATGTTGATAAAAACATCAACCCTCCCTTGGTAGTTGAAGAATATAGAAAAAACGGCTATTATTTAGGTTCTAGTGGTTCTTATTATTTTGACGCCGAAAAAATCTTACAAAGCCATGGTTTAAAAGTTGATCCTCTTTTTATTGAGAAAGAATACCCCAAAACCATTGATCAACTAATGAATTCGTTTGTGGGTTCAGTTATAAAAAATTATCAAAACACCGGTTGGACTTTTTTTACTCTAGCTAATTTTTGCGATCCTCATCCTTGTAAAGACAATCCAAAAGTAACATGTACCTGTGGTCATTTTTTTTGGATTATTAAAATTGATGAAAGTCTAAATATCTGGGCCTATGACCCAGCCTATGATATCAAACTTCCAAAACCCATAAATCACAAAGTCCGTTATCCTTTTCCCAAAATAAGAGTTCTTTTTGCGGTTAAGAAATAAAATTTGTTATTATAAATAATATGGAATACAATAAAAATCGATATCTAGTAATTATTCTTTCTCTTTTATCTTTAGTCATTGTTCTTTCAATTTTAACTCTTGTTATTCAAAATAGTAAAAAAACAACTAATCAAACACCCTCTAATCCTACGCCCACCTATCCGCCTGTGCCAACAACTTATCAACAATCTCAAACTAGGCTGACGCCTATGCTTACTTCTATTACGCCAATTATTGATCAAAGCATCACTCCCAATCTAACACCGATAGAATTTACCGGAGTAAAAGAAGAGCCTATTCCTCAAGAAATGGTTGATTTCTCGAAGCAAAAACTATCCCTAATGCAAAAACTACCTTTAAAAACAGAAGATTTTAGCATCGATTTTGATTATGATAACGATAGATTTGTTGTTAAATTAAATCCGCCTCACGAAGATAGTCAAAAGAAATTTGATGACTGGTTGAAAAACAGCTATCCTTCAATCCCAAAAGATTTATTTCTTTTTCAATAAAATTTGACTTTTATCTTTAAATTGTTATACAATCAACTTATGTTTTCTTTTTATTTTTTGGGATTTAAAAAAATCCTTAGTTTTTTAAAAAAGGCTTTTATCGTCTTTGCCGTTTATTTTATCGTTATCTCTCTTTTTCTTTATTTTTTAAACAAAGATAAACCAAAAACAACTTATAATCCCGTAGAAAAAAATCGACAGGAGATTTATAAAGTGATAAATGACCCAAAGATCAAAAATACGAAAGAAGGACAAATTGCCATTGCCTTATATCGGGCGATGCTTTGTGGCCTTATTGGTGAAGCTTGTACTGATAATCCAAAAGATGGTGATAAAAACTTTAATCACTCCCTTTTTGGCTTTGTCACCAATCTTATCGTTCTTCCCTATGCCAATCCACCAGCCTCAGGAATCTATTGGGCCTATTCGGAGCTGCAAAACGCAGGCTTTGTCCCAAAAACCTATGCCGCCGAAGGCATTGGTTTTGCTGCCATAAAACCCTTTATGAGTATTTGGAAGGTTTTTCGGGATATTTCTTATATGCTTTTGGTTTTGGTTTTAATTGCAATTGGTTTTATGATTATGTTTCGCACCAAAATCAACCCCCAAACAGTTATTTCCGTTGAAAACTCCCTTCCCAAAATTGTGGTTGCCCTTCTTCTTATCACTTTTTCCTTTCCCATTGCTGGGTTTTTGATTGATTTGATGTATATCTCTATTGGAATAATTGCAGTTTTTTTTAGTAATGTCCAAAATCCTCCCACTTGGTTTGCTGGTCAGCCACAAGAAATTTTAAAAAGATTTTATTTTTCAACAAGTGGAGGTATATGGGAATATGTAACAGGAGTAAGTTTTGATAATTTAAATATTCTTAAACTATCATCTTCTATTGTTGGAATAATCCCAGAATATTTAAGAAATATTGTTACAGGAACAATTGCTGTTATTATACCTCCTACTACATTTCTGCCCATCGTAACAAGTAATGTAGGTGGTGTTGTAAATCGAGGTTTAAATTGGAGTTGGTTTATTAACTTAATAAAAGAAAACTTTAAGCATCTTGGAGGTCAAACTTTCATTGGGATAGGTATTATTCTTATTTTTCTTTTTATAGAAATAGCTTTAGGAATACTTATTTATAATATTTTACTTTGGATTGTTGTATCTATCATATTAGTTTTGACATTACTTTATTTATTATTCCGTATTTTTTTTATGCTTTTATATTCCTACATTCAAATTATTCTTCTAATATTTTTTTCTCCAGTGATTCTTACCGTGGAGATGATTCCTGGCAAATCAACTTTTTCCTCTTGGGTAAAAAACCTACTTTTAAACCTCGCTACCTGGCCTCTTCTTATAATTATGATACTAATTAGTCAAATCCTTCTTAATCAACCACCAAGCCAGGGTAATTTTTGGCTTCCGCCATTTTTAATTTCTGTCAATCCAGAATATATCCGAATAATTATCTCAATGGGTATTTTGTTTATGACACCCGACTTAATAAGAGCTTTAAAAGAAATGACTGGCGTTAAACCGATGCCTTTAGGATTAAATTTTGGCGCCTTTACTGCGGGAGCCGGCGCAATTGTTGGTGGAGCTCTTGGAGCTGCAGGACAATTTTATACTCCATATCAATTTTTATTAGGCCCAAGTGGAATTTTGCAAAAGCTTATTAAAGGACAAGGAGACGCGCCAAAGACTATTCAGGATACATTAAATACAGGTCGGGG
Organism: Microgenomates group bacterium; assembly: GCA_028276105.1. Taxonomy (GTDB): domain Bacteria; phylum Patescibacteriota; class Microgenomatia; order UBA1406; family GWC2-37-13; genus RSWP21. The sequence goes on from JAPYWZ010000003.1 coordinate 10,377, forward strand.
TTCTCCAGGGCAAGGAACAGGTACAAATCCACCAACTAATCCTTAATCTTTTTCAATATTTCTTGCTTAAAGATATTTTTTATCTAAAATAAACTAGTTGTAGCACGATTTTTTTACCAGTCAAAAGTTAAAATTATCGTTTTATTTACTACTAAATCCCGGAGTCTTTAAGATATCAACCCCAATCAGTTTTAAAATAAAGACAGAAAAAATTATAAGCATCAAGCCCATAATACAAGAAGTTAAAAGTTCCTGGGCTTTTTTTACTTTTTCGGCATTCCCAGAAGAGGTTTGAATTTGGAAAGCGGCGTAAATAATACAAAACAAAGATATTATTCCAGCCAAACCAATAAGCAACCCAAAAACATTTTTTTCAAAAAAAGTTTGCCAGTTAGAAAAATAAATACACCCCACCCCCGACCAATAACCACCATTAGCAAAACAATCAGAACAGCTTACAAATTCTTTTGATTTTAATTTTTCCGAAGCTGGTTTTTTTTGATTAACATAACGATTGCATAAAATATCACTTATCCGAGCCAGGCCTTTATCATTTGGATTAATACAAATACAATTTGGGTCTTTAATATCTAAAGTCGATGGTTCAAGACCTGGTTCACAAACTCCCAAAGCGCTTAATTGACTTAAAATTCCTTTCCGATCTAAAAAGTCAACTGCGGATTTTTGAACTGAACTAAAAATATCAGAAACACAAAAAAAATTAACAAAAATAAGATTAACACATCCCCATTTATCATAACTATCTTCAGGACCGGAAATTTTAGGAATAGTTATTTGACTAATATCGATATTAGCTGATTTACACTTTCCACCCAGAGTTCCTTCTTCTGGAGTTGGAGTTGGTTGTTGAGAAAAAACATTAAAAGAAAAAATACTTAACAAAATCAAAAGAAGTAAAAAAAAATTAAAAAATCTTTTAATGAAAATTCTCATACTTTCATTATAACTATTTTTTTTGACCAAATGCTTCTTTTATTGCTTTTTGGATTAAAAATATAAGTAAAACCGCCAAGGCAATTGGAATTACTGTATTTATTGCATCCCAAAGTTTGTGAATAAACTCTCCTCCTGCCATACGTTTAAGTGTTTCTGAGTAAATATTAAAATCTTTTTTTCTTACTTTAGGCAACCTTATCTTAATCTCACGACCAAAAAATTTAATTGGAATTACTTGACCTTTATTATCTTTTCTTCCTAATTTTTCCCCAAGCCATTTTGATAAATTAATCTCGGTTGGTAATTGTTTCCCAAAAATTTTAATTCCTTCATACTGAGGTATTTTACTTAAATCATATGGTTGTTTTTCTAAAGCGCCCGATTGCTCCAAAGCAAAGATAAATCGACCAATATCTCTTGAATCCCACTCCCAAACTCTTCCTGATCCTCCAGCAAACTCAGCCGCCAATGAAGTAATCTGACCAATTCCTGCTAATCCATTAAGAGGCTTAGCAAAGGTATCTTTTTTAAAATAAGATATTGCTAAATACGCCATATAACAAGCTATTTCATTAGCATACTCTTTTCCATGAAGTCCTTCAAATGTTGTTTTAACCTCAGTAATTAATTTTACCAACTCGCTGATATCTTTTTTCCCTGATATAGCGGTTGCCTTTAAAATCGATAATAACTTTCCATAGACAGGAGTCAAAACTTGATCAACTTTAGCCGTATCTCCTAAAACTCTTTTTATTGTTGTCATGCCGGTAGTACGAAGGGTTAGATAACGATAATCGACTTCTTCTGAAGCTAAAGCAAAAGGAATGGTCGATCGGCCTCCGCGAATTTTTTTTATCCATTCAAAATATCTTCCTTTACCATCACCAAAAGGATTAAAATAAGAATTAAACTCTTTTAACAACTTTTTTAAATTATCTATTCGTTGTTGTTTTGTTAATCCATCTACCTCTGCCATCTGTAACTCGTTTAAATATTTTTCTAAAGTAGCCTCACTAAGAAAAAAATTGCCTTCTAAAAGGCCGATGTCTTTACCTAATTTTTCATTTTCTCTCATTTTCTTAGACATCTCTCTTCGAAGATTTGTCTGAGCTAAAATTAAGTCTTTAACCGCTTGATCCATTTGTTTAAAACTAAAACCGCATCTTGTTCTTAAAATTTCCCACAAACGTTTTTGGTCGCTTGAAAATCTAGTTCTTTCCTCGGTAATAATTTTTGCTGGTAAACGATGAATTAAAAACCTGACCGCAATCTCTTCCACTACTTCTTGAGGATTCTTTTTAATTCTTTCCTCTAATTGATTTCTATCATAAATTCCATTAAAGTAACGATTATAAATGTATTCAAAAAAAGTTGGATTTTTTTTAATTAAATCCGCAAATTGGCTTTTTATACTTCCAGAAAAATGAAGCCATGGTTCAAAACCAACTACCTCTAACCTTCGCCATTTTGTTAAAATATCTGCTTCTTTAATCTCAGATCCATCATAATTGTAAAGCAAACCTTGATAAGATTCTTCCCAACGCCATCCACCTCGAGTCGCAAAACTTCCTACTCTTCCTGGATTTCTGATATCAAAAAGAGTTAAATAACCTTCAGGCAGCCCCGATCTTTTTCCTTCAAAAAATCGTCGCTGAAATTTTTCAATACTTTTCATCGCTTCATTATGATCCCAAATACCCATTCGCCATTTTTTGACTAACTTAGGGTCAGGAATCGGCAAATATCCTAAAGGGCCACCAACTGTCGATTCTGACATCCATCTTAAATGTCCTCTCACAAAAGGATTTAAAACTCCGGTAACCACAGTGTCAGAAAGCCATTCCCCAAGATAAGTTGGATCAATCACCGGTTTACCTTCCGGCCCTATTTTGTGTTTTAAATTTGGATCGGCATTGGCAATTGTTTCCGGTTCGGTTAAAAGAATCACCATTGCTACTCCTTGAGCCAAAGAAAAAGCCGATCTTATTTGATAGCTATTTTTTTCACCTTTATATTTTTCCTCTAAAATTCTCAGTGTATCTCTTTCAACTTTGTTTAAGCCATCTCTATCATCAGGAGCAAATAGTTTTGGTTCTAATATCCAGTCATTTTTTGCTAATTCCTCTTGAAGTAATCCAGTATAAATTTGTAAAGCATCTTGAAAAACATTAGAATGAGGAAGAAACGGAATATGATCGAAATCTGAAGAGGTCATCAATTTATTGGCATAAGATGATAATTGAGCCCAAGCGCTTTCTTGTCCGCCAGTTGGAAAACGAAAAACAATTCTTGCATTATGGGTAAATTCTCTTAATTCTCTAAAATGTGAGATCTCTAAATTAATAATCCTAAAAAAATCGGGTAAGGAAATAGATCTTGCTCTTCTTATAGGATCAATTACTGAATAATTAATTTCCTTATCGCCAACTTTTCTTGTTCCTTCTTTATAAGAAGAAAAACCGGAAAAAAAATTAATATCTTTTAAATCATCTCTTTCAGAGAGTGTTCTTCCAATAAGTTGGATTCGGGTTGATAAAGTGTTATATGCTGTTTGCAGGCTTTGAAAATAACCAATATTTTCCACTTCGTGAAAAGGTATCCGTGCGTAGCTTGGATCGGCATCGGCTTTATTATAAAGCTCAGCCACCAAATCAACAATTGACTCTTCTATATGATAACTTAATTCTTCATCAACCTTCAATAATTCACTACTATTCAAATCTCTTCCTAAAGAATTCTTTTTTTCTTGAATCATTTTTTCCCGATGTTTTTTTACATACTTAACAAAATTTTCAGGAGTTAACAAAGCTTCAACTATTTCTTTTATTTCTGGTTTATCAAGAGGTAAATTATTTTTAAGTTCTGGTGGTATCTGTTCTAATTCTGGAGAAATTGAATGTGCTTCATCTTTTTTCATATTTAATTTTTCTCTAACTTCGTCTTTTGATATTCCTATTTCAGTGGCTGCATTTTCAATTGCTTGCGCAATTTTTTCCGCCGCTATTGGATTGACTTGCTTAAGTTCCGAAAATTTTTTAACCGCCTCTTCACTTATTTTTCCCGACGATGGATCAATTAACCTTTTATCACCGAATAAATAATCGCCAAAGTAATACTCAATCGCTGAAGCAGTTGATGGAGTAAAATCAATTCTTTCTTGAGCAATTTTTTGCAAAACCGCCGCTCCTTCTTTTGTTTTGGAAATATAACTTGGATCAATTCCTTGGCGAACTGCCTCAACCGCTTTGGTGAAAGCCGCAAGCACTTTTTTTCCTTCTTCTTTCTTATAGGGTAACCGCCCTCTTATTCTTGCCTCAACTTCATCAGATAGCGCCTCTTGAGCGGCTAATTTTGCTCTCTCTAACTCTTCCCTAATCTTTTCACCAATCTTCTTTTTTTCTTGATTGGGATCAGATGAATTTTTTGCTTGCTCAACCTCTTTTTTTACCTCTTCTTTTGCCGCTTTAACTACCTCGGTTATCTCATCAACTCCTCCTTCTACAGTCTCACCTGATGTTGTCATATAACTTTATTTTAATCAAAAAATAAAAATAAAGCAAAGTAAAAATGATATACTATCCTTATGAAACGCCAAAAATCAAAACCTTATCTTTGGGACTATGATTATGGCAAATTAAAAAAGAGTAAAGAAGGAAGGATAAAAATCCTAGAAAGAATGATCAACTATGGTCCGGGAAAAGAAAAGATTAAACTATCACTTGTTAAAAAGTATTGGGATAAATTAAATTTAAATCCCAAAGCTCAAAGATTATTAGAACTTTTAATATGGAAAAAACCTCAATTCTCACCAAAGAACAAAAAATTATTCTGGCCGGTATAGGAGAAAACGATTATCTTAGAAAAAACTTTTATTTTACCGGTGGTACTGCTCTTTCTGAATTTTATCTTCATCACCGCTATTCTGAAGATTTAGATTTTTTTTCGGAAAACGAAATCGATCAAGAGATTATTTTCGCTTTAATGAGTAAATTGAGTAAACAATATCATTTTTCTTTTTCCTCACGCTTTGTTGAAGTTGTCTATCGCTTTAATATTAATTTTCCCAAAAACATTAGTTTAAAAGTTGACTTTGGCTTTTACCCCTACAAAAGACTTGAAAAAGGAATAAAATATCAAAACATTGAAATTGATAGTTTGAAAGATATTGCCACTAATAAGCTTATTACCATTAATCAACGAACCGATATAAAAGACTTTGTTGATCTCTATTTTTTATTGAAAAAAAAATATAGTATTTGGGATCTTCTTTATAGTGCTGAAGTAAAATTTAAAAAATTAGATATTGATATTCTTCTTTTAGCCCAAGATTTTCTTAAAATTGATGATTTTACTTCTTTACCAAAAATGATTATTCCTATAAAACTCAGTCAACTAAAAATTTTTTATCGCAATTTAGCCAAAAA
>JAPYWZ010000088.1 GCA_028276105.1 Microgenomates group bacterium
TCTTTAGAGTCCTCAGGGAAAGGTTTAGCAAAACTTGAAGAAATGAAAGAGGTTTTGAAAGATCGTCCAAAGAATCTAAAATTAGAAACTGAGATTGATCAGATAATTTCTAAGTTGGAAAAGATTAATGATGAGACTACCGAATATTTTTCCGAAGCCTCAAAAACAGCTAATTATTATTACAAAATGGTTGAGATTAGGATTGAATTAACCCCTTTTTTAAGTTCTTATGCCTCGCTTCTTAATGAAATTGCCCAATCTTCCAAGCCGGATGTTTATTTAGGCCGACTTGAAGAATTGAAAAATACTATCTCAAAAATTAACTCAAACATTTTACTTATAAAAGAAGAAGATCTTCCTTTAGGAATTAAACCACTTCATGAAGATAATCTAAAAACGATTGAAATTATTAAAAATAATGTGAATGATGTTAAAAAAGCGATTGAAAATAAAAGTTATTTGGAATTTTTAAATACGCTGCTTGTTTTACAGCAAAATATTGAACCGTTGGTGGCAAGAGGAGTAACTTTAGAACTTAATTTTTGGCAGAATAATAAGGTGCTTAGAAATGCCTCAAATTTGAAAAAATTATATCAAGAACAGGAAAACCTAATAAATGATTTTATAAAGAAGAATAAGCTACCTTTAATTAATGCTTAATAAATAGAGTACTTAAATTAGTTTCTCTAATATTGCCATCATTTTTTTTGGCTCTTTGGCTTTTAAAAGAGCGCTACCCACTACAAAAATATCAGCACCAGCTTGATTGACTTTTTGGATGGTTTTTTCGTTTATGCCACCATCAACCTCAACGATAGTTTTTGGAGATAAAGTTTTTATTCTTTTAATTTTTTCCAAGACTTTTTCTTGAAAATCTTGGCCTTGGGCGCCTGGGGTAACACCTAAAACAAGAATAAAATTGACTTTTGAAAGATAGGGAAGAATCTTTTCAACTTCTGTTTCTGGATTTAGAGCCAAACCTAAAGTAAAGGGATATTTTTTTGAAAGGATTTCGTCAATGTTTTTTTCTATTGCTTCATAATGGACAATTACTCTTTTTACTTTTAATTTTTCCGCAGTTAAAAAATACTTTTCTGGTTCAAAAACCATAAGATGCAGTTCAAGATTTTGTTTAAATTTTAAAGGTAAAAGGTCATTTGGAGACAAAGTTTTACTTGGTGTAAATTTTCCATCAGAAACATCAATCTGAAGCCAAGAAGATAAATTTCCCACTTTTTTTAATTTTTTTTGAAAGTCAAAAAAATTATCAGTTAAAATGGCGGGGATGATGGGTTTCATTTGGCTCCCCCGCCAGGTCTCGAACCTGGAACCTACCGGTTAACAGCCGGTTGCTCTACCAATTGAGCTACAGGGGAAGAATAAAATATATTATAAACCAAAAAATTTAGAAAACAAAATAAAATTGAAAAAAATAGTCTTTTGTTTAAATATCCCAAGGTGTGGAAGGAATCTATAACACCTCGGAGGTGTGAATAATTAATTTTATTCTATCTTTTTAGTGTTTAATGATTTTAATGTTAGACGTTAGAAGTTAGATGTTTAGTGATATAATAATATTGTTTCGGCAAGGCAGGGAGTGTTTATTAAACGGAGCGTAGTTCAGATGGCTAGAACGTTGGGCTGGGGGTCCAAAGGTCGCCGGTTCAAGTCCGGCCGCTCCGACTAAACTTTTATGAAAAAACCAAACTGGGATGAGTACTTTATGGAAATTGCCAAAGTAGTAAAAAGCCGCGCTGACTGTTTAAGACGGCAGGTTGGGGCAGTGATTGTCAAAGATTTTCGGATTGTCTCAACTGGCTATAATGGTACACCACATGGGATAAAAAACTGTACCGAAGGTGGATGTGAGCGTTGTCTTTTGCGCCATCAAGGAAAGTTGGAAAGTGGGGAAAAAGAAGAATCTTGTATCTGTCTTCATGCTGAGCAAAATGCGATAATTCAAGCGGCATACTTGGGAGTTTCCACCAAAGGGGCAACCATGTATATTACTTCCAATCCTTGTTCAACTTGTGCCAAGATGATTATAAATTCCGGAATTATCCGCGTTGTCTGCTATAAAAATCATCATGATGAGGGGGGGATAAAACTTCTTAAAAAGGCAAAGGTGATGATTGAAATTAAAAAGTAAAAATTAAAAATGAAAAATGACAATGGAAAATTAAAAATTTTCAAATTTTTATCTGTCTTTTTTATTTTTTATTTTTTATTTTTTAATTCTTCAGTTTTAGCACAAACACCCAATAATAAATTTGGCATTCATTTAGCCCAACCTCATTTAGAAGATTTAAAAAAAGTCGCCGAGCTTGTCAATTCAAATGGTGGTGATTGGGGATATGTTACTTTGGTGATTCAAGAAAATGATAGAAATTCCCAAAAATGGCAGGAAATTTTTGATTTACTTAGAAAATATCATCTTATCCCAATCATCCGTTTAGCCACAACGCCTTTAGGTGATAATTGGAAGCGGCCTAATTCTTCTGATGCTTATTCTTGGGCTTCCTTTTTAGATTCTTTAAATTGGGTAGTAAAAAATCGTTATGTTGTTTTGTTTAATGAACCCAATCACGCCACTGAATGGGGAGGAGCGGTTGACCCAAAAGATTATGCCAAAGTGGCTTTTTCTTTTGCTAAAACTTTAAAAGAAAAAAATCCTAATTTTTTTGTCATGCTTGCTGGCTTTGATGCTTCAGCCCCTCATTTACCACCGAAGTTTTATGATGAAGAAGTATTTTTGAAAGATTTAATTGATCATCAACCTGAAATATTTAAATTTATTGATGGTTGGGTTTCTCATTCTTATCCCAATCCTGCATTTTCTGGCTCACCTTATGATTTTGGTCGAGGAACAGTAAGAACTTATCAGTGGGAATTAAATTTACTTCGTCAACTTGGAGTAGAAAAAGAATTACCAGTTTTTATTACCGAAACTGGTTGGGAAAGAAAAAAATTAAGCGAAGAACAAGTCGCTCAAAATTTTAAAATTGCTTTTGAACAAATTTGGCTAACTGATGAAAAAGTAAAAGCAGTGACACCTTTTGTTTTTGATTACAAGATGGAGCCTTTTTTGGGATTTTCCTGGAAGAGAGAAGGGGACGATGGTTTTTATCAACAGTACTATTTTGTTCAATCAATTCCCAAAACAAAAGGAGAGCCGGAGCAAGAGGAAAAAGGAGAAATTATTTTTGATTTACCAAAAGAACTAGTTAACAAATCAACTTATCAATTTAAAATTAGATTAAAAAATCAAGGTCAAGGATATTGGGATGAAAGAAACTATGGTTTATTAGTTAATAATGTTAAAAGAACCGAATTTTTAATTGATAATTTATTTGAGATTAGTCCCAATGAAGAAAAAGAAGTTAATTTTTATCTAAAGACAAAAGATGAGGGCCAGGAAAAAATAAAATTTATTTTACAAAAAAATGGGAAAAATATCTTAGAAAGTAAAGACTGGTATTTTAATATTTTGGCTTTACC
>JAPYWZ010000089.1 GCA_028276105.1 Microgenomates group bacterium
ATAATAAATTGAAATTAATAAAAAGAATTTCCTTTGGTTTTAAAAACAAGGAGGTTTTTATCTTAAAGGCAATGCTATCGGTCTTAGTTACTTATATATTAAATCAACCAATTTTTAAATAGAACCTAAATTCGCTTGACAAAAATATTAATAATTAATTATATTAATAAAACCCTATGAAAGTTACCCTTTCTTTAATCAAAGCTGATATTGGCGGGGTGGGAGGACATACAAGGCCGTCAAAGAAAGTTTTTCAAGAAGTAAAAGACTTCATTGAAAAAAACGGAAAAAAACTTCTTTTAGATCATTTAGTTTTTTATACCGGTGATGATATCTCAATTTTAATGAGTCATCGGGAGGGCGTTTCTGATAAAAAAATTCATCAATTAGCTTGGGAAGCTTTCAAAGCCGGAACGGAAGTGGCCAAAAAACAAGGTCTTTATGGAGCGGGGCAGGATCTTTTAAAAGATTCGTTTTCTGGAAATGTGAAAGGTTTGGGGCCGGCGGTGGCGGAGATTGAGTTTGAGGAGCGAGTAAATGAAGCGGTTTTAGTTTTTACCATGGATAAAACTGAGCCAGGGGCTTTTAATCTTCCTTTTTATCTTGCTTTTACTGATCCTTTGTGGTCACCGGGACTAATTTTGTCACCTGATTTGGGCAAAGGATTTACTTTTGAGGTGGTTGATACCGAATATCTTTCAGGAACAAAAGTAATTAAACTAAACACCCCAGAAGACTTATATGATTTAGCCTGTCTTTTGCGAGAAACAAGGCGGTATGTAATAAAAGCGATATATTCTCGCGCTTATCCTAAGGAACAAGTGGTTTCGACCTCAATTACAAGATTAAAACACATTGCTGGACGTTACGTTGGCAAAGACGATCCAGTGGCGATTGTCCGTGCCCAAAAGATTTTTCCGGCAACCGAAGAAATTGGAGGTGCTTTTCGTCTTGCTCACTATGTTGGCGGTGATACCCGTGGATCCCATAATCAACCGTTGATGCCGGTCAAATTTAATTCACCTGCCTCCGTTCATTATTGTATTCCAATTGTTCAAGGAATTGCTTTATCAGTCCATGAGGGAAAGTTTTCCGACTTTGTTGATGTTTTTGATGAGCCATTTTGGGATTATGTGCGAGAAAAAGCTTCTTTAAAGTCAATTTTAATGCGGGAGCAAGGATTTATTGAGCCGTCAATGTTACCAAGAGAAGAACTTGAGTATGGGGGAATTGTTGAGCGATTAAAAAATTTGGAAAAAAAATTTAAAATTGAAAAATAATGAAAAAGGTAAAAATCGGTCTTAATGGTTTTGGTCGAATAGGTCGGGCTTTTGCCCGGATTGCTTTAAAACGGGGTTTGGATATTGTTTTAATTAATACTAGAAAAACTCTCAATTCAATGATGGTTTATTTGCTTCAATACGACTCAGTTTATCGAAAGTTTGAGATGGAGGTAAAAGAGGAAGAAGATGGGATTTTGGTTTCTGACAAAAAAATTTTTACCACTCAGATACCAGAGATTGACGATATTCCTTGGGATAAATACGAAGTTGATATTGTTGTTGATGCCACTGGTGCTTTTACTAAAAAAGTTGATTTAGAAAAACATCTTAAAGGTTCAGTAAAAAAAGTAGTATTGACTGCGCCGGCCAAAGATGAGGAAACGAAAACGGTGGTTTTGGGAGTTAATGATAAAGATTTTGATTTTCAAAAAGAAGCGGTTGTCTCAATGGCATCTTGCACCACCAATTGTGCTGCACCAATGTTTAAGGTAATTGAAGAAAATTTAGGGGTTGAAAAAGGATTTTTAACTACTGTTCACTCATACACTAACTCTCAAAATTTAGTTGATGACTCAGGTAAAAAACCTGATCGGGCAAGAGCGGCTGCTTTAAATATTGTTCCCTCAACTACAGGGGCAGCCAAAGCTGTTGTCAAAGTCATCCCCTCTTTAAAAGGTTTAGTTGATGGCATGTCTCTTCGAGTGCCAACGCCAACGGTTTCTTTTACTGATATTTCGGTGATTACCAAAAAACCAACCACTGTTGAGGAAGTCAATAGTCTTTTTAAACAGTACGCGCAAAACCAAATGAAAGGGATTTTAGCTTATGAAGAGCAGGTTTTGGTTTCTTCAGATTATATTGGTTCACCTTATTCTTGTATTTTTGATGCCAATTATACCAAGGTTATTGCCGGAAATTTAGTAAAAATCTTTGGTTGGTATGATAATGAGTGGGGCTATTCAACAAGATTGGTTGATTTGGTTGAGAAATTATCAAATTATCTTAACCCCCACTAACTTTATCTTCTTTTTGTCTAAAAATTTAAGAAGTAATTTTAATTTTGACATTTTTGCCAAAGACCAAGATTTTTTTGATAAGCTTCTTTTTGAGCGGTTAAAAAAAGGTTTGCATATTTTACATCAGGAGGAAAGGTTGCCGCATAAGCAAAACCATTTTTGACTAAGTAAAGATTGACAAATGATCCTTCATCGGTTGACATTTTTTCATCTAAAAAAACATAACGAAGAAGACGGCCGTATTTATCTTTTTCAGAAATATCTTTTTGTAAAAAAACTTTTTTTCCCAAAACTAATTCCTTGTTTTTTTCATAGGCTTGATAGGCAAAACACTCAACTTTTTTTTTGGGATGGTGAAGTTCTGGGGTGTCGATACCAAGATAACGGACTTTTTCCCCATTTTCTAAAACAATAGTGTCGCCATCGATGACTTTGGTAACAAAAAAAGCTTCGGCTGAGGCAATTTTTGTCGATGAGATTATTTTTGACTGGGCTAAATTTTTAGAATAAGAGCTGTTTTTTTGGTTTGGTTGATTTAAAAATTGACTGATTAAAGAAAAAAATATTAAAAAAGTAAAAATTAAAAAAGTAGTTTTTTGAGAAATTTTATTACCGCAGCACATTAAGATGATTTTAACAAAAATTTTATTTTCTTAAGGAAAAATTTTTTGTTAAAATATAAAATATCTTTTTGGGCCTGTAGTTCAGTTGGCTAGAACGCCTGGCTGGCAGTCAGGAGATCAGGGGTTCGAGTCCCCTCAGGTCCACTTCGACTCGCCCCGCCCTCCGAATTGGAGGGCTGGGGCTCGCTCAGTGTAAACACTTAAGATAATGTATTTTGATAAAAAAAGTGTTTATCAAGGGGCGAGACGAAACCTTTAAGTGAACGAAGTGAGTCGAAGGACTTGATAAAATGCCTTGGTACACCTATATTCTACTTTGCAATGATAAATCATATTATATTGGTATTACTAATGATTTAAAAAAACGACTGATTCTTCACAATACCGGCAAAGGATCAAAATATTTACTTTCAAAACTTCCAGTCAAACTTTTATATTATGAAGAATATCCAAACAAATTTGAAGCTCGTAAAAGAGAAATTCAACTTAAAGGTTGGACAAGAATAAAAAAGGAGAAGTTAATTAAAGGGTTAC
>JAPYWZ010000090.1 GCA_028276105.1 Microgenomates group bacterium
CTTCTTCAGAAAATATCCGTCAAGATACTTTTACCAAAGCGGTTGGCATTTGGACTAACCCATTAAAAAAAATCATTATCAATTTTTATGATGAATATTTAAAGCTTTTATTAACTGAGGAAAAAAATGTTTTACCAATTTTAAGTTTAGATGCTTGTTTTGGAGCTTTTGTTTTTTCTAAAGAAAATAAAGATTTTAATTTTTTAAGAAAAGCTAATTTTTATTCATCACAAGAGAAAATAAAAAAAGAACCAGTTTTTTTGCTAAAAAAAGATTTAGTCATATTTTTTATTTCTTTTATTTCTTCAATTTTGTTTTTTATTTTTCTTTCAACGATTAAGCCCAAAATCACCCTTCCTTCTTTATTGGTAAAAACCCAAAAACCTTCGCCAACACCAACAATTGTGATTTCTCCTTCGCCAACGCCAACACCAAAGATTTTAGTCGATAAACCAAAAGTGCGTATTAAAGTTCTTAATGGTTCGGGAGTTTCGGGTAAAGCCTCAGCGGTTAAGGAAATTTTGAAAGAAAAAGGTTATCAGGAGATTTTAACGGGCAACGCCGATAGTTTTGACTATGAGAAGACAGAAGTGTTGGTAAAAAAGGAAAAAACTTATTTAATTTCGGTAATTGAAGAAGATCTAAAAAAATATGTTTCTTCTTTTAAAATAGGGACGCTTTCTGATAAAGAAGCTTCAGACATCATCATTGTTATTGGTAAAGACTTTAAATAAAAAATTATGGAAGAGAAAAAAAAAGAACTTCAAAAACGGTTGAATCTTATTTTAAAAAAAATTAATCTTTCTCAAAAAAAAGAGGAGCTAAAAAAATTAGAAGAAAAAACCCATGATTCTTCTTTTTGGCAGGATCCCAACACTGCATCATCAGTAATGAAAAAAATTGCCCAGATTAAAAAAGAAATTGACGATTTGGAGATTTTACCCCTTCTTATTGAAGAAGATGTAAAAGAAGCGGAAAAGTTAATCAATCAATATGAGATAAATCTTTTTTTGTCTGGCCCTTATGATCGGGGAGATGCAATTTTTTCCATCTATGCCGGACAAGGGGGGACGGAAGCAATGGATTGGGCGGCAATGCTTTTTCGAATGTATACTCGCTTTTTTGACAAAAAAGGTTGGCAATGGGAGATAGTTGATCAAGTTGATGGTGAGGAAGCAGGGATAAAAAGCGTGGTCTTAAATGTTTATGGTCTTTTTTCTTATGGTTTGTTAAAGGGGGAGGCTGGGGTTCATCGCTTGGTTCGGCAATCGCCTTTTAATGCTGATAAATTAAGACAAACTTCTTTTGCTTTAGTTGAGGTTTTGCCAATAATTGAAGAAAAAAATATTGAAATAAAAGAAGATGATTTGGAGTGGGAATTTTTTCGTTCCGGTGGTCATGGGGGGCAAAATGTTAATAAAGTCTCAACGGCCGTTCGTCTTCGTCATAAACCAACAGGAATTGTTGTTACTTGTCAAAAGGAGCGTTATCAAGGACAAAATCGAGAAAATGCCTTAAAAATTCTTCGGGCCAAACTTTGGCAGATTGAGGAAGAAAAGAAAAACAAAGAAATCCAAAGCTTAAAAACAGGAAAGATTGCTTCTTGGGGTCGGCAAATTCGCTCCTATGTTCTTCATCCTTATAAATTGATAAAAGATTTGCGAACTGATTATGAAGAAACAAACGTTGAGGCGGTTTTGGATGGAGAGATTGATGGATTTATTGAAGGGTATTTAAAACAAGTAAAATAATGTTTTTATGGTTGACAAAATGAGTTTACATATTATATTATGTAATTAATTATGAAAAATTACTATTTTTCTATGCCTAAATTTTTTTCTGTTTCTGATTTACAACGAAATTACTCAGCTTTGTTAAAAGATATTAAGCAATCAGATCAACCTCTTTTTATTTTAAGAAAAAATGATTTAGAAGCAGTCGTTCTCTCTCCCAAACTTTATCAAAAATTTGTTGAGAAACTTCAAATATTAGAAGAAAAAGAAGCTTTATTGGCGATAAAAGCATATAAGAAAGAAAAAAGAGAAAAAAAATTAAAACGGCTAACTGATATTAACGATCTATTTTCAGAAAATGAAAATTAAAAATATTTACTATTCTTCTTACTTTAAAAAATCTTTACGGAAGTATTCTTCTTTTAAAGTTCAAATCATTAAGAAATTAAAAAAAATTTATTGAAAATCCTTTTGATCCGTCACTAAAAACTCATAAACTTACCGGCAAACTTTCTTCTTATTGGTCATTTTCTATAGACTATAATCTAAGAATTATTTTTGAGTTTATTGATGAGGAGTTAGTTGGTTTGATAGATATTGGGACTCACGAGATATATAAAAGATAACTACTTGCTTTTCTTTTAAAAAATTGTTATCCTAATTTTTATGGAAGATCAAAAAAAAAGTTTAATTAGATCATTAGAAGATGAGGAAAAAGAAGAAAAAAATAAAGAGGAAAAAATTTCTTTTTTTTATTTTTTTTCTTATTTAGGTTTAGCCATTTTTTTGGGAATATTAACAGGTTTTTTATTAACCAAAATTCCTTTTAAAATTGGACCAGAAGAAAAAAAAGAGATTAAAAAAGAAAAAAAAGCGGCAGGCGTGGTAGATAAAAAAATTTTTAAAGACAAAGCGGAAGGGGTTTTAAAAGAAGGGGGGATTGATGGGGAGGGGAATTTTCATCTTGAGCGTCCAGGTGGCCCCTCACAAAATGTTTATCTAACATCATCAACGGTTGATCTATCTTCATATGTGGAAAAAAAAGTCCGGGTTTATGGTCAGACATTTGCTGGACAAAAAGCTGGCTGGTTAATGGATGTTGGTTATATTGAAGTTTTAGAGGAAAAATGATTGTTTTTGAAAACGTTACCAAAAAATTTCCTCTAGGAAACGTTGCTTTAGAAAACGTTTCTTTTTCTGTGGAAGAAGGTGAGTTTGTTTTTTTGGTTGGTCCATCGGGGGCGGGAAAAACAACGATCTTGAAACTTATTCTTAGAGAATTTCTTCCAACTTCCGGGTCGATTTTTGTTGACGAGATGGATATTACCGATAAAAATTTTTCAAAAATTTTGACTTTGCGAAGAAATTTAGGGGTAGTTTTCCAAGATTTTAAGATTCTTTATGATAAAAATGTTTTTGAAAATGTAGCTTTAAGCTTACAGGTTTTGGAAAAATATAGTTTTTTGGAGATTAAGGAAAAAGTAAAAAAAGCGCTTTCGATTGTGGGTTTGGCGGATAAAGAAAAAGTTTTTCCCATTCAACTTTCTGCCGGAGAATTACAAAGAGTGGCGATTGCGCGAGCGATTGTTGGTGAGAGAAAGATAATTTTAGCCGATGAGCCAACGGGCAATTTAGATCCTCAAACTTCTTGGGAGATAATGAAGATTTTTAAAAAGATAGAAAAAGAAAAAACGATTATTTTTGCCACCCA
>JAPYWZ010000091.1 GCA_028276105.1 Microgenomates group bacterium
TACCCGCGGCCAAAATTATTCCAATAATCATATTAAAAAATGAAATATTTTTTAAATTATCTAGTTTTTAATTATTTTTCCCACCCATTTGGGTGTTTTTGATACCAGGCAATCAACGACTTTACCGAATCCTCAATTGTTCTTTTTGGCTGCCAACCTAAAACTTTTTTTGCTTTTTCAATTGAAGCATAAATTTTTGCATATTCACCAGCGCGAGTTTTACCAAAAACTCGATCAATTTTTTTCCCAGTAATTTCCTCCACTTTTGAAACTATTTCCAACACAGAATTACCACTACCGGTTCCTAAATTTATAATTTCAAAAATATTATCTTCTTTTAACAATTTTTCAACCGCCAAAAGATGAGCTTCATTTAAATCAACCACGTTTATATAATCACGAATTGGGGTGTTATCTGGGGTATCTACTTTTGGACAAGTTAAATAAAACTTTTCAATTCCCAAAGCGCCTCTTACAGCATTTTGTACCAAAAGAACCGATGGTTTTTTTGAATCACCAATCTCACCATCATCCGACGCCCCACAAACATTAAAATAGCGAAGGATAAAGTAATTTAATCCCAAAAGTTTTCCATACCACTCAATTATTTTTTCAACCATCCGTTTTGATTCACCATAGGGGTTGATAGGATTTTTGGGATGATTTTCATCCACCGGTGTGTATTGGGTCTCGCCATAAACGGCGCAGGTTGAGGAAAAAACAATTTTTTTGACATTAAATTTAAGCATCGTATTTAGTAAATTAAGTGAACCGCAAACATTATTGGAAAAATATTTTTGCGGATCTTTCATCGATTCATCAACCATACAAGAAGCAGCATAATGAACAACGATTTTAATATCCTTCTCTTTTTGAAAAATATCATCTAAATTATCTTTTAAATCTCTTTCGTAAAAAGAAAAGTTTTTATATTTATTTTTTAAAACCTCAATCACTAGACGATAACCAGTTTGAAAATTATCCACTCCAACAATCGCATATCCATTTTTTAAAAATAAATCGGTCGCCACCGATCCAATATATCCGGCACACCCTGTGACTAAAATTTTTCCCATAAGTTTTATTATAAACTTTTAACTAAGTCTGACTGGGTTTTAATTTTTGAATTTTGATTTTTGATTTTTAATTTATTTATCGGGTGCCAATGAACTCTCCCTTCGGCTAAATATATTCCACCAAAAACTAAAAATGAACCAATTATATAATAAATTGTGGGAAACTCATGCAACAAAGGCATGGCAATAATTACGGCGGCAATTGGATCAATATAGGTAAAAAGCCCAACTTCTTGGGCATCAATTTTTGATAAGCTATAATAATACAAAAAATAGGCAGCCGCTGAGGAAAAAAATACTCCATAAATTATCCCCACCCACCCAGCTAAATTTAACTTATAAAATGACCAACTTATCAGTTCTTTTGGTACAAATAATAAAAATAAAATACTTGATGACAAAAAAGAAAAGGCAGAAACAAAATAAGGATTAACTTTCTTTAATAAATCTTTACCTATAATGGTTGAAAAAACTGATCCAAAAGTTGCCAAAACAATAAAAAAATTTCCCTCAATTTCGCCCAAATAAATTTTTTTTCCATCTAATAAAATTGGTGAAAGAATAATTAAAAAAACTCCCATTAAAGCAAAAAGCATTCCCAAAAATACTTTTAATTTTGGTTTTTCTTTTAAAAATAAAATTGAAAAAAAGTAAATAAATACAGGCCCAGAGGAAGCAATAATTGGCACATTAATACTTTCAGTTTTTTTAAGGCCTAAAAAGAAAAAAGTAATGTTAACAAAAACACCAAAAAACCCAACTAAAAAAATCTCAAACCATTGTCGAAGCGATATTCTTTGAAAATTTTTTAAAGCCAAAGGTAAAAAAATAAGTCCAGCAAAAAAGAAGCGGATAAAGGCTAAAGTAAATGGCGGAATATTTTGCAAAGCAAATTTAAAAATAGGAGAAGCTCCTCCCCAAATAATATTGGTAATAATTAAAGCTAAAATTGGGTTCATATTAAATACAAAATACAAAATTAAAAATTTAAAATGCAAATCTCAAAATGAAAACTAAAAATTAAAAATTAATACAAAAGGTTCAAATATAAAACCAAGTCTGACTTGGTAAAACCACCCCAAGGGTTGTTTAGATTCAAACCTTGTTTTTCTTGTTTAAATAAACCATCAATTCCCCAATAATCCCAGTTACAATAATTTGAATACCAACAATTACCAGCAAAACCCCAAGCCATAAAATCGGTCGCCGGTACAAAAGAACATTATAAAAAATTCGCTCATATGCTAAAACAGCTAAAATCAAAAAACCAACTAAAGAAATTATCCCACCAAGTAAACCAAAAAAATGAAGGGGTTTTTCAGAAAATTTATATAAAAAATAAGCCGTAAACATATCAAAAATCCCCACAAATAATTTTTGTGGTCCAAATTTACTTTTTCCAAATCGACGGGGATGATTTAAAACTGGAACTTCTGTTACTCTAAATCCTTGATAAAAAACAAAAAGAGGAAAAAAACGAAAGTTATCTTTTAATACTTCTTTTTTAAAAACTTTAAAACCACAGTTAATGTCAGAAAAAGGGGAGTGAAGAAAGGTCTTTAAAAACCAAGAAGCCAATTTCGAATAAATTTTTACTAAAAAATTGTCGCGGCGATTTACTCGATAACCATTAACAAAATCATAACCCTCATCAATTTTTTCAAAAAACTTTGGTAAATCTTTTGGATCATCTTGTAAATCCGCATCCATAAAAACCAAAATCTTCCCACTTGCGTTTTCTACCCCAGTTTTTAACGCTTCTCCTTTTCCTTTTCTTTTTTGATGAATTAATATTTTAAAGCTTTTAGATTTAAGTTGTATTTTTGACATTTGAGTTTTGAGTTTTGAGATAGGATTATCCTTGCTTCCATCATCCACCAAAACAATCTCATACTCTTTTTTTAACCTATCTAACTCCAAAACCAATGACTCAATCAAAATCGGCAAACTTTCTTTTTCATTATAAAAAGGAATAACCACTGAAATCATAACATTTTAAAAATTTTTAATTTTTATTTATTTTTTTAAATTTTCAGTTTTGAGTTTTGACATTTGAGTTTTGAGATTTTTTATACACCTCAATTCCTCCTTGATTATATATTAAAGTAAAATTTTTATCTTTTAAAAAGTTATTATAAATTTTACTTAAAGCGTTGTCTTTTAATTCCTCACCAATCTCATCTTTATTGATAACAATATAATCTGCTTTTTTATAGACATCTTTTTTAATATTAAAAATCTCTTCATCCGAATAACCTAGATTATACCAAGCCGGATCAAATAAAAAATTAAAATAATATCTTCTTTTTGTAAAAAAA
>JAPYWZ010000092.1 GCA_028276105.1 Microgenomates group bacterium
GATAAAGAATGACATAGTAAATTAAAGTGTAATTATAGATGACTGAGTATAAAAAATAAATTAAAATAAAACTATATGAATCTTATTTTAGGATTGTTTATTTTTTTGTTTGGTGCCTCAATTGGTTCGTTTTTAAATGTTTTAATCGATCGTCTGCCTCAAGAGAGAAAAATAACCGGCCGGTCGGTTTGCGACTATTGTCAACATCAGTTAGCTTGGTATGATTTAATTCCGATTTTTTCATTTTTTCTTTTAAAAGGACATTGTCGTTACTGTCGTAAAAAAATAAGTTTTCAATATCCTTTAGTTGAGATTTTAACCGGGTTAATGTTTATTTTTGTTTTTTTAACTTACGTAAAAAATATTCAAGAGATATCTCTTTGGCAAAAATGGCTGGTAATTTTAAGCTTATGGGGGATAATTTCTTGTTTTATTGTTATATTTTTTTCAGACGCAAAATATCATTTAATATCAGATTATATTTTATGGGCGCTTTTTGGGTTTAGTTTTTTTTTGAAGTTATTTTATCAGTCAACAGAGATTATGAAACAAGTTGAGAATGACATATTCAGTTCTTTGATAGTGGCTTTCCCCATCTGGTTAATTTATTTTTTATCAAAAGAAAAAGCTATGGGTTTGGGTGATGTTTATTTGGCAGCAATTTTAGGGTTTTTGTTGGGTTGGCAAAAAGGTTTTTTGGCTTTGTATTTGGCTTTTGTTTTAGGTGGCATTACCGGTTTTTTTTTAATTTTATTCGGACGAAAAAAATTAAAGAGTAAAATTGCCTTTGGGCCGTTTTTGGTAATTGGGGCTCTGGTGATGTTTTTTTTGGGGGAGGGGATTTTACAGTGGGTGATGAGAATTTATGGGTTATAATTAATATTGTTTAGCCCTCGTAGCTTAATTGGATAAAGCAGGCCCGTCCTAAGGGCAAGACTGTCCGTTCGAGTCGGACCGAGGGCACTATATAATTAAAAAATAAAAAATAAAAATTAAAAATGACAATGAAAAATTAAAAATTATTAAAATTAAAAATTCGTGGGCTACACTAAACTTTCAAAAAAACATCTTATTCGTCATCATTTTCATCGGCTAAAAAAAAGTGAGTATCTTCGAGTTTTAATTTTGCGTACGATCGGAAATTTTTTAATTTTATCTTCTCTTTTTATGATTGGAAAAACGTTCTATCTTCCTGTTTCTGAAGAGATAAGATACTTTGTTGAGCAAAAACTTGGAAAAAAATATACGGTGGCAAAAGAAATTAATAAAAAAATAGAAGAAATTTCACGTCCGAAAGGTCTTTTGGCTAAAGCAATTAATTTTAAACAGACGGAAATATTAATTCCTGTGGATCCAAATTTTTCGATTGTGATTCCCAAAATTGCCGCCAATGCTAAAATTTTAGCCAACGTTGATCCAGCCGATGAAAAAATATATTTACCCGCCTTACAAAAAGGGGTGGCTCATGCCCAAGGAACGGCTTTTCCAGGTGAGGGGGGGCACATTTTTCTTTTTGCTCATTCAACCGATTATTTTTGGAATGTTGGTGCATATAATGCGATTTTTTATCTTTTGGGAAAGTTGGAAAAAGGCGATGAGGTGAATATTTTTTATAAAGGACAACGCTTTGTTTATAAAGTTATTGATAAAAAAATAGTTGATCCCAAGCAAGTGGAGTATCTTACCCGAAAAAGCAACAAAGAGCTTTTAACCCTTCAGACTTGTTGGCCGCCCGGAACAACTTTAAAAAGACTTCTTGTTTTTGCCGTAAGAAAAGTGGAATAATTTATTTAATTTCTACCTCATAAATATCTGGTTGCGGGTTGTTTTCTGGGTTAAAGTTAATTAAAAGAATAAGATTCCCTCGCGAGGAGACAAGAAAAAAATCTTTTTCATAAGGCCCAGAATAAACCACTTGTTTATTTTCACCATCATAATCAAAAATTGAAATTTTCCCTTTTTCATTAAAAACTAAATGTTTTGAGTCCGGATACCACATAATAAAATTTCCAATTTCCAATTTCCAATTTCCAATTTCATAATTCTTATCCTCTTTTTTGTCATAAACATAAAAAAAGTCTTTTTTTAACGTTCGTTGTTCTTTTGTTGAGTTGGTTGAGGGAAGCGGTGGTTTTATAATTAAAGGAAGGGTGAACGATTTTTTGGCTTGATATAAAATTTTGGTTTTATCAGGAGAAAAACTTATAATATGAAAAGAGTCGGTGGCAATTTTTGCCAAATCTTTTTTAAAAGTTTCTAAAATTTTTTGGGTATTTTTTTCTTTTTCTTTTTGCCAAGCATCAAGAAGCATTTGTTTTGAGGTTGAGACATCAAAAAGATTTTGATTTTCTTGGTCTAAAGACAAAAGATAAGATTTTTCTTTTAAATTTAAAATCGCTTCTTTAAAGTCGGGTGAAAAATCAAAATAAATTTCTTCTAAATTAACTTCTTCCGATGGTAAAAGACTTTTTTTTAAAATTAACTTTAAAGGCTCAAAAAAGCTAATCGGTTTTTTTTCGAGATCTAATATATAAAACCCATCTTTTTCTGGATCATTTTTTTCAAGATAAAGTAAGACTTTGTCTGTTTGATCTAAAGGGAAGGCTTTTTTAACCCCCAAATTAGTCAGTGGAGAAAAAGAGGGATTTAAAGAAAATAATAAAGCGTCTAAAGTGATTACCAGTTCGCCTTTCAGTTTTATTTTTTTTTGCCAAGAAGTATAACCTTCTTTTTTCACCTCAACCAGATATTCTCCTGGTTCAAGATTTAAGTTAAGATCGGTTACTCCTTTTAATTTTCCGTTAAGATAAACTTTGGCGGCTTTGGGGAAACTTGAGATGGCTAAGATCCCCGTTGACGTGACCGTTTTTTTTTGAAGATTAACTCGATAGCCACGACTATAGGTGACAATTAAAAAAACAATGACTAAAAAACCAAAAAAAACCGTCAATCGATAAAAATATTTCATAAAGATATCAAAATATTATACTATAATTGTTTTATAAGTTAAAGCTTTATGGATAAAATTTTGAAGCTTAAAGGAAAAACAGCGGTGTTTATTGATGCGGCTAATATTGAGTTATCAGCCAAAGATTTACAATTTCGAATTGATTATCAAAAGTTAAAAGAATTTTTAGAACGACAAGGGGAGATTGTTTACTTAGGTTTTTATACGGTACGATTTGAGACAAAATCTCATGATAATTTTTTGACAGTACTTAAAAAATTGGGATATAAATTGGTAACCAAGCCAGTCAAAATCATTAAAAAAGGAAAAATGAATCAAGGTCATATTAGAAAGGCTAATTTTGATGTAGAAATTGCGGTTGAGGCGATGAAGCGA
>JAPYWZ010000093.1 GCA_028276105.1 Microgenomates group bacterium
TTCTACCATTTTTGCAAAGATTGGCGAAAAAGAATACGACACTGGTTTTCATGTGACGACTCCCAATCCTTGGTTAATTCAAAAGTTAATAAAAGAAGCTGTAAACAATAAAGATGAATACTTTATTTTAGAAACGACTTCCCATGCTTTAGATCAAAATCGAGTTTGGGGGATAAACTATAAAATTGGGGTATTAACCAACGTTACCCATGAGCATTTAGATTATCATTTAAGTTATGAAGATTATTTAAAAACAAAAGTGAAACTTTTAAAAAAGGCAGACGTTGCTTTTTTTAATAAAGATGATCGTTCTTATCTTTATATTAAAAAAATGCTTAAGGGAGGAAAAAAAATTATCGAGTACCAAAAATTACCAATTATCAAGAAAAATTTTCCCAACTTAGAAAAATTTAATCAAGAAAATTTTTCTGCTGCTTATCTTGTTGCGTTAAGTCTGGGGTTGAAAAGTGAAGAAGTTTTAAAAGCAATAAAAACATTTAAGCTGCCCAAAGGAAGATTAGACTTAGTTTACGATAAAGACTTTAAAGTCATTATTGATTTTGCTCACACACCTAATGCTTTTTTAAGAGTTTTGCCGGAAATAAGGAGAAAATATTTAAAAGGAAAAGGACGATTAATTCATGTATTTGGTGCTGCTGGATTAAGAGATGATAAAAAAAGACCTTTAATGGGAGAGATTGCTGGTCAATATGATGATTTGGTGATTTTAACCGAGGAAGATTATCGAACTGAGTCTTTGTTTAAAATATGTGAACAGATAGAAAAAGGATTGATAAAGAAAAATTTTATTCAAAAATCGTATAATTTAATTGAACAAAATGATAAAAAAGTTTATACAATATTTGAAAAAAGACAAGAAGCGATAAACTTTGCTATTAAAATGGCTAATCCCCAAGATGTGGTGGTTTTGACCGGAAAAAGTCATGAAAAAAGTTTATGTCGAGGAAAAATTGAGTATCCTTGGGATGAATATAAAGCAGTGAAAATAGCGTTGAAGAATAAGAGATAAATAGAGATAAGTAGAGATTAATGGAGATTGGGAGATTGGGTTAATTTTAGATAAAGACACACCATGGCGTGTTTCTATAAATATCCCGAGGTGACGAATCTATAACACCTCAGTGTTAATTTACTGGTCGTAGCCAAGAATGATAATTAGGTTAATTTAATCAATGTATGATTAAATACGATAATAATTTAAAAATATTTTCTTCTTCTTTGATTAATGATGATTTTTATTTTAGTGGTTTTAGTACCAAGGCTTTAGGTGATGGGCGAAAAATTAATATTATTTTTGATTTTTTTCAAAAAAATAAGTTTTCTTTCAAAAAAATTGTTGTTTTAGAGCAAATTCACTCAACTAACATCAATTTTTTTAATTCAAAGACGAATTCGATTTTAGAAAAAATCAGCGATACCGATGGAGTGATTACAAAAGATAAAGAGACGGTATTGATAGTCCGCAATGCTGATTGTTTACCACTAATTTTTGTTGAAAAAGAAGAAGGAGTAATTGGTATTTCTCATCAAGGATGGCGAGGGAGTATTAAAAGAATGGCACAAAAAATGGTTGATAAAATGGTTGAGATGGGGGCAAAAAAAGAGAAAATTATTGTTGCTTTTGGTCCAGCCATTGGCGCATGTTGCTATAATATAGACGAAGATCGATATTATCAGTTTAAAGAAGAGTTTGATGGGTATTCGGATAAAATTTTTTCTTATCGCGGGGGAAAAATTTTTTTAAATTTAAGTTTATTGAATTATTTACAACTTAAAGAGAAAGGATTAGAGGAGAAAAATATCGATTTTTTCCCATTTTGTACTCAGTGTGATAAAAAGAGATTTTTTTCTTTTCGACGCAGTAAAAAAGATGATTATGGAGAAATGTTTAATTTTATTGTTAAGTATTAAAATTTAAAAGGCTATGGTCAAAGAAAAAAACATTTTTATTGTTGGCATAAAGGGAGTAGCGATGACTAATTTGGCCATTATTTTAAAAAAAATGGGAAAAAATGTTTTTGGGGCCGATGTGGAGGAAGAATTTATTACCGAGGAGAATTTAAAAAAATATCAAATTGCTTATCAGATTGGTTTTGATGAAAAAAATTTACTTTCCAATGTAGATTTAGTTATCTATTCAGCCGCCCATCAGGGAATAAGAAACCCTTTAGTGATTGAAGCTAAGAAAAGAAAAATTCGTGTTGCTTCGCAAGCGGAGATTTTGGGAGAAATTATGAGCGACTTTAAAAATAAAATTGCGATTTGTGGTTCTCATGGAAAAACAACAACCGCTTCTCTTTTGGCTTACACTTTAATAAATTTAGATTTAAAACCAAGTTACTTGGTTGGCTCTTCTTCTTTTAATAATTTTGATGGAGCTGATTTTATAAAGAGAGATTATTTTGTGGTAGAGGCCGATGAGTATGGGATAAGTCCTCCCTTTGATACCACCCCTAAGTTTTTAAAATTAAATCCGGATTTTGTTATTGAAACAAATATTGATTATGATCATCCAGATGTTTATAAAAATTTAGATTCAGTCAAAGAAGCCTTTTTTAATTTTTTTCTTCATCGAAATTTAATTTTAAATGTTGATGACAAAAACACGAAAGAAATTTTAAAAAAATTAGAAAAAGTAGACCACGAAAAAAAAATTATTACTTATGGATTTTCTAAAAACGCTGATTTTCGAATTTATGATCCTACTTTTTTTGAAACAAAAACACGCTTTACTTTATTTTTTAAAGATAAAAATTTAGGGCGCTTTAGTATTTTTTTAGCAGGTGAACATAATATAAAAAATGCCACAGCCGTAATTGCTTTTTTAGTAAGTAGGGGGATAGAAGTGGAAAAGATTAAAAAGGCAATCAAAGATTTTACTGGGGCAAAAAGGCGGTTTGAGTTTTTAGGAAAGGTAAAAAAAAGTTTATTTTTTGATGATTATGCCCATCATCCTAAAGAAATTAAAGCAACCATTGAAGTGGCAAAAAAAAGATTTCCCAAAAAAAAGATTATTGTTTTTTTTCAACCGCATACTTTTTCTAGGACTTTCAGTTTACTTAAAGATTTTAATTTATCATTAAAGATTGCTGATAGGGGGTATGTTTTGCCGATTTTTCCATCAGCTCGAGAAAATGCAAAAAATTTTGATATTTCATCAAAAGATATAATTGTTCAGTCAAAGAATCTTTTTTATATCGATGAAAAAGATATAGTTAATGTTTTATTAAAAGAGACAAAAAATAAAAATGTTATTTTAATTATGGGAGCAGGTGATATTTACAAAAAATTTA
>JAPYWZ010000094.1 GCA_028276105.1 Microgenomates group bacterium
AAAGAGAAGAGACGATTTTTTCTAAACGAGAAAGACGAGTGATAATTTCTTTATAAGCTGATTGTGATAAAACAACGGTGTTTGCCATATGATTAAATTATATACCCCTTCGTTTTCAAATAGCAAGGGGTTATGCCTAACGGAGCTTTGATTTTTAAAGAGTAGTTTTGACTATAAAGTCAATCCAAAATTTTATTTGAAAGATTTGGGTTTATACCAGAAAGTTATAAAATCAAAGCGGAATGGTATAGTTTATTTGTTTTTTAAGTCAAATTTAAACCCAAACAATCTCTCTCCATTTTCCCTTGTTATCTCCATTATCTTTTCCAACTTTTCTTCTTTTATTTCCGCCACTTTTTGGGCGATAAGGGCAAGATTTTTTGGGGTGTTGGGGAATTTGGTTTTTTGATCATTGCGCAAAGGGGCAGGAGTTAAAAAAGGTGAGTCGGTTTCCAAAACCAAAAGGGAAAGGGGAATTTCTTTGACAAACGCTTGTTTTTTTGGGTCATAAGTGACATCGCCATCAACACCAATGTAAATATGATTTTTTTTAGCAAAATCTAAAAGGTCAAAGTCGGGTTCGCAGCAATGGAAAACCATAGAAGTATTAAGTAGCAAGTAGTAAGTATTAAGTATTTTTAATAAATCATCTTTGGCTTGGCGATTATGAATGATAACTGTTTTTTTGTATTTTTTTGCTAAATTTAATTGAGCCAAAAAGACTTCTTTTTGTAATGCGATAAATTCTTCATCAATCTTGTAATCCTCATACTTTGTCTTTTGATAAATATGCCTATCAAGCCCAATTTCCCCAACAGCAACAACTTTTGGTTCTGTTAGTAATTTTTCAATTTCTTTAATTTTTAGTTTTAAATTGTAATTTTGAGTTTTGAGTTTTGAATTTTGAATTTCTTTTACATGATGTGGATGAATTCCAACCGCCGCATAAACTCCCTCATATTTTTTGGCAATTTCAACCGCCTTTTTTGACGTTTCAACATCAGTTCCTGGGGCAACAAATTTTTCTACCCCTTCATTTTTGGCTTCAGAAATCACTTTTTCCAAAATTCCATCAAAAGCAGAAAAATTTAAATGACAATGAGTGTCGAACATAAGAATATTGTAACTTATAACTTGTAACTTGTAACGTTAAACATTAAACATCATTTAAAGATACAAATGATGCGAATATGAAAGAGAGATAAATAGAGATTGATAGAGATAAATGGAGATAAGTAGAGATTTATAGAGATAAGTAGAGATTAATGGAGATTGGGAGAGTAAAATTAGTGTAAACGTTGTGTAAACATTGTGTAAAAATTGTGTAAATATTGTTAATATTTGTCATTCCGTCCTTAGCGAAAGGCGAGATCTATATAATTGCAATATTATTGTCATTCCCGCGGAAGCGGGAATCTATATAATAATACCTTAATTTAGAATAAATAAGGTAAAATCTTATAGATTCCTGGTCAGAGCCAGGAATGACATTATTTTTTGATTTTTTTTAAAATATATTTTTAAGTCTGATACCTGATAAAGAAAATAACCAATTTTTTTGCCTCAAAATCAATTATTTGAAAAGTTCTATTTTTTATGCTATCGCTTTCAAGATAGAATAAGTTTAAGATTTAAAAAATTTAAAAGAAGTAAAAAAATAACTGAAGACGTCATCAAACTTTATACTGAAACCATAATCGCATTTTTTTTAATTTCATTAATTATTGGGTTTAATTTTAGTTGCCATTCTTTTAATGAGATAGGATGAGGTTCGATAATTAAAGTTTTTTCATCACGAAGATTCATTAGTAAAATTCTCTCTTTTTGTTTATCTTTTCCAAAAGCAGGAGAAACGATGGCCAAATCTATATCGCTATTTTTAGTAAATCTCTTTTTTACAAAAGAACCAAAAATAAAGCTTTGTTGAATTGGAATTCTTGTTTTTTTTAATTTTTCTAAATAAGATTTTGCTAAATTTAAAGCTTGATTTTTATTCATATTGAAATTTGATTTTTTATAAACTGATAAATTTCTTCACAGATTTTAACCCATTTTTTTGTATATTCTTGATTAGCTTTTTTATAAAAAGAAAGTTTATAATCGTCATAACGAGCTTCGATATTAAAAGTAGTGATTTCATTTAGTTTTTTAATTAAATTACTATCAAGAGGAATTTGGGCGATTTTGGCTAAGCGGGCAAGATCATGAGTAAAAACAATCTCTTTGTTTAAAGAAATTATTTTTGCTTTTAATATCTTTTCTATAGCTAAATGCCAAATAAACAAACACCAATCATAATGTTTTAATCGGTAAAGATTTTTTGCTGTTTCTATGTCTTTTTCGGCTTTAAAAATATAACTTTTTATTATTTGATTTTTGCTCATAATTATATTTTATCAAAAAAGTGAAGATTATTAATAAAAGCAAAAACCCCAAAAACTCCAAATACTGAGGAAGGAAAATTATCATAATTGTTGATTGGTTGGCGGGTTTAGACGGCTCTTCGAGCCGCCACCCGTTTGCCCAATTATTAACTATTACATGTTCTTTTATCTCTTTTCCAAAAATAAAAGGAAAAAAGGTTTTGAGAATGTTTCTTATCTTACACGTTATACGTTCCACGTTACACGTTTCACTAAAATAGGCTTTCCACCCTGGATGATAGGATTGGGAAAGATATAATGTTGCCGGAAATTGGTTTTGGGAAATTTGAAAATTAGAAATTTGATATAGAAAATAACCAATTTTTTTTGCCGCAAAATCAACTGTTTCAAAAGTTCTATTTTTTATGCGATCGCTTTTAAGATATAATAAGTTTGAGGTTAAAAAGAGGGATTTTAGATTTTGATAAGGGAGAAGATAAACCTCAACTGACTCGATTTGATTTTTTGATTTTAAATTTTGATAACTTTGATTGTGAAAAACAATGCTATAACCTAAACCATATTGATAACTTTCTGGCAAGATAAAATACTCAACATCATCTTTTAGTCTTTCCTCAAGATAAGCATGTTTTTTTGTCTGGTCTAAAACATAAAAAAATAGCCTTCGGCCGGAAAGATTTTTATTATTAATCTTTAAAAGATAACCGTATTTCTGGGGTAAAAAGGGAAGATTAATACCCAAACAATCAGTATTTTTAAAGCAATTTTTGTTAATCGTTATCTCATTTTGGTTAATTTTTTTGATCAAAATTTTATCAAAAAAAACTTTTATACTATTATTTTCTTTTTGCCAATTTAAATTAGCAGAAAAAGTGGAAAGTGTTTCATTTTCAAAAATAATTGCTTGATATTCAGGTTG